>NZ_QHJN01000007.1:0-111325 GCF_003947565.1 Actinomadura sp. WAC 06369
ACCTGGACGATCGCGTCCTGACCGCCCGCCCGTCCGCGCGCGGGCGGTCAGGACGCGATCGTCCAGGTGCCCGCCTCGGTCTCGCGCTCCCGGGTGAGGCGCAGCGCGCGCCGCGCGTCCGGCGAGTACCGGTACCGCTCGGGCACCGCGCGCGTCGTCCGGTACAGGCTCTTCAGCGCGAGCGTGGCCGCCAGGTCGGACGTCGGCAGCCCGGGCAGCCCGTACATCCGGCGGGCCCAGCGCGGCAGCGTCGACACCGTCAGCGTCCCGACGGCGGGCGCGGCGAGCTTCAGCGGCAGCAGGTTGCGCGGGACGGCCGGGCTGAACATCCGCCGCAGGCCCAGGCGGGCCTCGTCGCACGCCCAGATGCGGCCGCGCATGTCGGCGTAGTAGTCCGCCATGTCCGCGACCGACGCGGGGACGTCCGCGGGGTCGAGGCCGACGACGGCCGCGGCCCGGCGCTGCTCGTCGACGAACCGGTCGGCGTCCCGGTCGCTCAGCGGCACGCCCGCGCGGCGGGCGACGTCGAGGTAGGAGTCGACCTCGCCCATGTGCACCCAGAGCAGGTTCTCCGGGTCGTCGATCGGGAACGGCTCGCCCGTCCGCATGTCGACGCCGGTCAGCTTGGAGTGCAGCTTGCGGACCCGGCGGCCGACCCGCTCGACGTCGTCCGCCGAGCCGTAGGTGCGGACGCGGACGAACTCGACCGTGCGGGCCAGCCGCCCCCAGGCGGCGTCGGCCTTCATCAGCTCGGAGTTCTGGGCGGTGCCCCACATCGTGCGCGGATGCAGCGACTGCAGCAGCAGCGCCCGGATCCCGCCGACGATCAGCACCGGTTCGCCCATCACCCGCCACGTGATCGAGCCCGGCCCGAACAGCCCGTCGTCGGCCTTCGGCCCGTGTGTCCCGTCGTGCACGGCGGCCCCCCTTCCCGCGCGCCGGAAACCGCGCGGCCCGCGTAACCGAAAACTTACCCGGGCATGGCGCGGGTCACACACGGCGGGGCCGCCCGGTCAGACCTCGTCCGCCTCGGCGTCGGCCTCGTCGGCCTCGGTCTGCTCGGCGATCCAGGCGAGGTAGTCCAGGCTTCCGGCCACCACCGGCGTCGCGATGATCTCGGGGGTGTCGTAGGAGTGCACGTCGGTGATCAGGGTGGCCAGTTCGTCGAACCGGTCGGCGGTGGTCTTGAACAGCACCATCCACTCCTCCGCCGACTCGATCTCGCCCTCCCACCAGTAGGTGCTGGCGATCGGCCCGACGAGCTGGGCGCACGCCGCGAACCGCTCGGCGACCGCCGACTTGGCCAGCTCGGCCGCCTCGGCCCGCGAGTCGGTGGTGGTCGTCACCTGAACGTAAGACTGCGCCATGGGACGACTCCTTCCCCCTCGCGGACCGGGCACGCGTTCGCGGACCCCACGCTATCGGGCCGGTCTGACGACCAGGGCGCTGCCGCCACCCCGCCGCTCGGGCTCGGCGACCGCCTGGACCAGCCCCGGCCGCAGGATCTCCAGCGCGTTCGCGGCGCCGATCACGCCCCGCGGCGGCCCGGCGAACAGCTCGAGCCCGTGCCCGCGGGCGCGGAGCGCGTCGCCGTACCGGTCGATGAACCCCTGCTCCGCGTGGACCGCCGGCGTGTTGCGCTGCGTGGCGCGCGGCGCGTTCAGCGCCGCGGGCAGGTCCATGCCGAGGTCGACGCGGTTGACGAGGATCTGCAGCACCGTCGTGATGATCGTGGAGCCGCCCGGGGAGCCGAGCGCGAGCCGCGGCCGGCCGTCCTCCAGCACGATCGTCGGGGCCATGCTGCTGCGCGGCCGCTTGTGCGGGCCGGGCAGGTTCGGGTCGGGCGCCGCGCCGGGGGCGGGCGGCGCGAACGAGAAGTCGGTGAGCTGGTTGTTCAGCAGGAAGCCGCGGCCGGGGACGGTGATCGCGCTGCCGCCGAACTGCTCGATCGACAGCGTGTAGGACGCGACGTTGCCCCACCGGTCGGAGACGACGAGGTGCGTGGTCTGCGGGCCCTCGCGGGTGAGGGCGCCGGGCGCGCCGCGCGCGGGCTCGCACGCCCCGTACCGTCCGTCCGGCGAACCGGGCGGGACGGGCGCGGCGGCGGCCTCGTCCGGCTTGATCAGGCACGCGCGCTCGCGGGCGAAGCCCTGCGACAGCAGCCCGCGGAGCGGGACGTCGACCCGGTCGGCGTCGCCCAGGTAGCGGCCGCGGTCGGCGTAGGCGAGCTTGGACGCCTCCAGGTAGAGGTGCAGCGCGTCGACCGGGCGGTCCGCGTCGAGGTCGAACTCCTCGAGGATGTTCAGCGCCTCGCCGACCGTGGACCCGCCCGACGACGGCGGCGGCATCCCGTACACGTCGAGGCCGCGGTACGACACGTGCGTCGGCTTGCGGAGCTTCGCGCGGTAGGCGTCCAGGTCGGCGGGCCGCATCAGCCCGGGGCGGACGGTGCGGTCGGCACCGGGCGCGACGGGCGGGTCGGCGACCGTCCGCACGATCTCCCGGCCGAGGCGGCCCTCGTACAGCCAGTCGCCGCCGTGCCGGGCGAGCGCCCGGTAGGTGCCGGCGAGGTCGGGGTTGCGGAAGACCGAGCCGACCTCGGGGACCTTCCCGTCCGGCAGGAACAGCTCGCGGGTGGGGGCGATGTCGCGGAAGCGCTCCTCGTTCACGGCCGTCTGGTCGTGGAACTCCCGGTCGACGACGAAGCCCCGCTCGGCGACCTCGATCGCGGGCCGCAGCAGGTCGCGCAGCTTCCGCTTGCCGAACCGGTCGAGCGCCAGCTCCCACTGCGCGACCGTGCCGGGGACGCCGACGCCGAGCCCGCTGGTGACGGCCTCGGCGAACGGCAGCGGCTCGCCGGTCTCCGGGTCGATGAACGCGTCCTCGCGCATCGCCCCCGGCGCGGTCTCCCGGCCGTCGATGGAGTGGACGCGCCCGCTGCGGGCGTCGTAGTAGGTGATGAACCCGCCGCCGCCGATCGCCGCGACGTACGGCTCGGTGACGCCGAGGGTCGCCGCGGCGGCGACGGCCGCGTCCATGGCGGTGCCGCCGTGCTTCAGGACGTCCAGCGCCGTGCGGCTCGCGTACGGGTCGACCGTGGACACCGCGCCGCCGTGCCCGGTCGCGACCGGCCGCTTGTCCGGCGCCGCCGGGGGCCGGGACGGGCGGGCGGACGCCGGGGCGGTCAGGGCGGCCGACGCGGCGAGGGCCGCGGCGGCGGCGACCGCCGCGGCCGGGGCCGTCCGGCGGAACCGGCGCCCGCGCGGCCCGGTCCGTCCACCGGACGGGCGGGCACCGGCCGGGCGCGGCGCCGACGGGTCGGACCCAGGCGGGTCGGACGAAGGCGGCTCGGACGAAGGCGGATGCGACGGGGAGCGGAACACCAGACCTCCTGAAGATCGCGGCGCCTCCACGGTGTCACCGATCTTCGCGGCGCGCCACCGTCCGCGCCGCCCCGCGGCCGGACGGCCGACACCGGCCGGTCCCCGCCCGTATTCGCTTTCCTCCGCACATATTGCGAATGGCGCATGCTGGAGCGCTCCCATTGAACCCGAATCGGTGTTCGCCCTGGGTGAGCGCGCCGCTGCGCCGCGCCAACGGGTCCCGAGTTTGGCAGGATTCGACAACAGCGACTGGGCATCGACCTTCGGGAAAACGTTGCGTTTTCGGCCATACCTGGTGAATTCTTAGGGACTTCATCGAGGCCACCGCGACCGGCGCCGTGGGGTCGGGTGCCGGGGGGGACCGCCTATGACCTGGGACATCCGCATGCGCACGAACATGTTCCGGCGCCTGCCCGTCGAGCAGGCGACCGGCCGGCTGTACGGCGGCCGGCACCGCCTCCGCGTGGTCTACCGGACCCGCGATCTCGTGGTGCTCGGCCTCGGGGTGATGATCGGTTCCGGCATTTTCAAGATCGCCGGAGAACAGGCGGCGGGCACGGCCGGCCCCGCCGTACTGGTGTCGTTCCTCATCGCCGGATTCGTGTGCCTGCTGGCCGCGCTCGCCTACGCCGAACTGTCGTCGATCATCCCGGTCGCGGGGAGCGCGTACTCCTTCAGCTACGTCGCGTTCGGCGAGGTGTGGGCCTGGGTCGTCGGGTGGGCGCTGCTGATGGAGCTGCTGCTCGCCGCGTCGGTGCTCGCCCGCGTCTGGTCCCTGTACGCGACGCAGGCGCTGCACGACTTCGGCGTCGCCGTCCCGTCCTGGCTCGGCGACCTGATCGGCCAGGAGAAGGGGCCCGACCTCTTCGCGTTCGGGATCCTGCTGCTGCTCGTGCTGATGCTCGCCACCGGCAGCAGGCTCGGCCTGCGCACGCTCTGGTTCATGGTGATGGCCAAGGTCGTCGTGATCGGCCTGGTGATCGTCGTCGCGCTGACGTACTTCGAGCCCGGCAACCTCACGCCGCTCGTCCCGCCCGCGCAGCCCGCCCCCGAGGACGGCCGGACGGTCCTGGACGCGCTGCTCGGCGCGCTCGGCGGCGGGACGCCGCACGTCTTCGGCGTCTGGGGCGTCCTCGCCGCCGCGCCCGCCATCGCGTTCGCCTACATCGGGTTCGACCTCATCGCGACCGCCTCGGAGGAGACCGACGACGCGCCCCGCAAGGTGCCGCGCGGCATCATCACCGCGCTCGTGTCCGCCGTCGTGCTGTACGCGGCGGTGGCCGTCGCGTTCGTCGCCATGGTCGGGATGGACGGCCTCGCCCGGCTCGACCGCGGCGGGCTGCTGCTCGCCGCCGCGTTCGACGCCGCCGGGTCGGGCGCGATGGCGCGGATCGTCGACGTCGGCGCGGTGCTGGCGCTCACCACCGTCACCCTGGTGCTGCTGATCAGCCTCACCCGGGTGATCTTCTCGATGTCGCGGGACGGGCTGCTGCCGCGCCCGCTGGCCGGGATGAGCCGGTACCGGGTGCCGTCCCGCGCGACGCTGCTCGCGGGCGGCGCGGCGATCGTCATGTCGCAGACCGTGGACGTCCTCACCCTCGAGCAGCTCGTGGTGCTCGGCACGCTGTTCGCGTTCCTGTTCGTCGCCGCGGCCGTCCCGACGCTGCGCCGCGCACGCCCCGACCTGCACCGCCCGTTCCGGGTGCCCGCCGCGCACCTGACGGCGGCGGTGACGATGGCCGCCATCGGCTGGCTGATGCTGAACCTCAACGTGCGGACGTGGGTGTACTTCGCCGTCTGGATGCTCGTCGGGCTCCTGCTGTACCTGGTGTACGGGCGCCGGAAGAGCGAGCTGAAGCTGCTGCTGGACGCGCCTCCGGCGGACCGCCCCGTCCTCGACGCGCCCCCGCCCGGCCCGCCCGGCCGGCCCGCCGGGCTGCCGCCCGGCGTCGAGCCCCTGGACGGGCCGCCGCCGGTCGGGCCGCCGGTGGGGCAGCCGCTGTCCGCGCCGCCGCCGCCGCGGCCCCCGGTCCCGGCGCCGGAGAGCCCGTACCCGACGGGCCGGTACTCGATGCGCCGCCCGGACGCGCCGCGCCCGCGCGACCCGCGGCGGACGTCGCCGGACCCGCCGGCGGACGGGGAGCGGGAGGAGCCGCCGCATCCCGGGGGCCGGCACCGCCGCTGACCCGCCTCCGCGTGGCCGCATCCGGACGCGCATTGACCGGGCCCGCGCGGCACGTTCATGATCTCGGCACTGCCGTCGATCATCCGGAGGTGGACGGTGCGTCTCCCCCGCGCCCTGCTCGCCGCGCTGAGCGCGCTCGTCCTGGCGGTCGCCGGGCTCGCCGCCCTGGCCGCGCCGCCCGCCGCCGCGCGGGCGGACGACGGATGCGACCCCATCGACCCGGCCGCGTGCCTGCTGCCGTTCCCCAACGACTGGTACACGGTGCCCGACCCGGGCACCCCGACCGGCCGCCGCGTGGACTTCCGGACGACGCTCCGCAACGCGCTCGGCGCGCCCGTCTCGCCGGAGGAGTGGAACCGGGCGGACGGCTTCTCCCCCGGCTCGATGCTGCTGAGCCGCGTGCCCGGCGTCGACCTCGCCCGCAGCGGCGCGGCCCCGGTCACCGGCATCGGCGCGTCGCTGGCCCCGGACGCGCCCATCGTCGTCATCGACACCGGCACCGGCGAGCGGTGGCCGTACTGGGCGGAGACGGACGCGAACGCCCCCGAGGACCGCCGCGCCCTGATCGTCCGTCCGGCGCGCAACTTCCTGGAGGGCCACCGCTACGTCGTGGCGCTGCGGAACCTGCGGGACGCCTCGGGCGCCCCGATCGCGCCGAACCCGGCGTTCCGCACGCTCCTCGGGCCCGACCTGCCGGGCGGCCATCCCCTGGACGAGCGCCAGCGGTCGCTGCGGCCCGTCCTGGACGACCTCGCCGCGCACGGCGTCGGCCGCGACGGGCTGTACCTCGCGTGGGACTTCACCGTCGCGAGCCGGCAGAGCCTCACCGGGCGGATGCTGCACATCCGCGACGACGCGCTCGGGCGCCTCGGCGACCGGTCGCCGTCCTTCCTGGTGACGCGGGTGCGCGAGGACGTGGACGAGCGGATCGCGCGGGAGGTCGAGGGCGTCGTGTGGGCGCCGAGCTACCTGGACCAGTACGGCGGGCTGCCCGGCTCGAAGTTCCGCCTGGGGTCCGACGGGCTTCCGGCCCGGCTGCCGGGCAACGACCAGGCCGTCCCGTTCCGGTGCGAGATCCCCCGGTCGGCGTTCGAGGAGCCCGCCCGCCCCGCCCTGTACGGGCACGGGCTGCTCGGGTCGCACGGCGAGGTCGGCGCGGGCAACGTCAAGGCGATGGCGGACGAGCACGGGTTCGTCTTCTGCGCGACGAAGTGGATCGGGATGGCCGACGAGGACGTCCCCAACGTGGTCTCGGCGCTCACCGACGTCACCCGCTTCCGGACGGTCGCCGACCGGCTCCAGCAGGGCATGCTGAACTTCGTCTTCCTGGGCCGCGCCATGACCCGCGGCTTCCCCGGCCACGCCGCGTTCCGGGACGGCTCGGGCGCGTCCCTCATCGACCGGGGCGCGCCGCTCGCCTACGACGGCAACAGCCAGGGCGGGATCATGGGCGGCGCCCTCACCGCCGTGTCCCCCGACCTGCGCCGCGCCGTCCTCGGCGTCCCGGCGATGAACTACAGCACCATGCTGAACCGCAGTTCCGACTTCCCGCAGTACGCCCGCGTGTTCGACCTGTTCTACCCCGACAAGCTGGACCAGCAGATCGGGCTGGCGCTGATCCAGATGCTGTGGGACCGCGGCGAGGCGAACGGGTACGCGCAGCACATGACGGACGACCCGCTCCCGGGCACGCCCGCGCACCGGGTGCTGATGCACGTGGCGTTCGGCGACCACCAGGTGGCGAACGTCGCGTCGGACGTCCAGGCGCGGACGATCGGCGCGCGCGTCCACGCCCCGGCGCTGCGGCCCGGCCGCAGCCCGGACGACGCGCCCTACTGGGGCATCCCGACGTTCGGCGCGTCGCACGACGGCTCCGCCATGGTCGTCTGGGACAGCGGCACGCCCGCGCCGCCCACCTCGAACACGCCGCCGGAGGAGGGCAGCGATCCGCACTCGGACCCGCGGAACGACGCCGACGCCCGCCGGCAGAAGGCGGTCTTCCTCGAAACCGGCCGGGTCGTGGACGTCTGCGGCGGCGGCCCCTGCGTGATCACGCCCTGACGTCCGCGTCCCGGGCGCGGGCGTCCCGGGCGAGGGCGGCCGCGTCCAGGACGAGGCGCGCGGGGAGCGCCGGGTCGTGCAGGGCGCCGAGGTGGCCGCGGCCCGGCCACAGGACGAGCCGCCCGTCGCGGCAGGCGCGCAGGAACGCCCGCTCGTGCGAGCGGAACGGGTCGCGGGTGCCGTTGGCGAGCCAGACGGGCCCGGGATAGGCGGCGAGCGCGGCGACCGGGTCGAACGCGCACACGGCCTCGACGGCCTGCGGAAACGCCGCGCTGGACAGCCCGCCCGCGAGCACCGCGCCGGCCGCCGGACCGGGCAGCGCCCTGCGGAACGCCAGGGCGCCCGCCGCGTCGGCGTACGCGGGCCACCGCCCGGCGAGCCGGCCGGCGGTGCGGTAGACCGCGCGGCCGAACCCCTCCGGGCGGGTCGTGCAGCCCATCGCCACGAGCCCGGCGACCCGCCCGGGGTGGCGTGCGGCGGCGGCGATGCCGACGAAGCCGCCGAGCGACAGGCCCGCGACGAGGGCCCGGCCGCCGAGCCCGTCGACCGCCTCCGCGACGGCGTCCACGGCGCCGTCCATCGTGAACCGCTCCCCGCGCCGCCGGCCGTGTCCGGGCAGGTCGGGCGCGACGACCCGGTGCCGCTCGCGCAGCCGCTCCGCGAGCGGGCCCCACATCGTGCCGCTGACCCGGATCCCGTGCAGCAGCACCACGGGCAGGTTCTCCGTCTCCATGCCGGGAGCGTATTGCAACGCAACGTTGCGTTGCAATACGCTTCGGGGCATGGCTTCCGGACCCCGCCGCGCCCAGGACGTCTTCACCGCGGCCCTCGACCTGCTCGCCGCCCGCGGGTTCGACGGGCTGACCATCGAAGGCGTCGCCGAGCGGTGCGGCGTCAACAAGACGACGATCTACCGCTGGTGGCCGTCCAAGGCGGCGCTCGTCGCCGCCGCGCTCACCGAGGGCGCCGAACTCGACCTAAGCGTCCCCGACACCGGCTCCCTGCGGGGCGACCTGGAGGCGCTGGTCCGGTCCCTCGTCGGCCTGCTCACCGAGCCGCCCGCCGCCGGCATCGCGCTCGCCGCGCTCGGCGCCGCCGCCCGCAACCCCGAACTGGCCGCGCACGCCCGGACGTTCTTCGCCGACCGCCTCGCGCGCGAGCGCCCCGTGTTCGACCGCGCCGCCGCGCGCGGCGAGCTGGCGCCGGACGCCGACCCGATGCTGCTCATGGACCTGCTCGCCGGCGCCGTCTGGGTCCGGGTGGCGTTCCGCGGCCTCCCGGTCGGCGACGGCTTCGCCGAGCGGGCCGTCGCCGCCGTCCTGGACGGCGCCGCGGCGCGCCCCTGAACGCGCCGCCAGGCGCGCGTCCCCGCACGCGGCGGCCGCCGCCCGGCACGCCGCTCCGCGGAACCGCTTGGAAACCGTCGGTGAGCGCGCGATGCTCTTCGGGTGACCGGCGACCGCGAGGGGGGAGCATGGAGCCAGGCGCCGTCGACATGGTCGTCGTGGAGGGCGAGCGGCACACCACCGTGCTGCTGAGCGGCGAGATGGACCGGGCGTCGTGCCCGCACGTCCGCTCCCGGCTGCGCCCGCTGACCGCGCGCCCGCTGGTGCTGGACGTCTCCGGCGTGACGTTCTTCGACGCCGAGGGCATGCGGACGGTGTTCCGGTGCGCCCGCGTGTGCGAGGCGGAGGGCGCCGCGCTCGCGCTGGTCGGGCTGCGCCCCTACGCGGCGAAGGTGTTCCGGATCCTCGGGCTGGACCGGGACGTCCCGCTGTGCGGGTCGATGGAGGAGGCGCTGTGGTGCGTCCTCCCCCGCACCGACGAGGAGATCAGGGAGTGGCTGTCCGGCTGAGGTGACGCTCGACGCTCTCGACCTTGGCGTCGAGGGCGCCGGTCACGCCCGGCCGCACGTCGGCCTTCACGACGAGGCTCACCCGCGGCGCGCGGGCGGCGACGGCGTCGGTGGCGGCCTTGACCACGGCCATCACCTCGTCCCACTCGCCCTCGATCGTGGTGAACATCGCGTCGGTGCGGTTGGGCAGCCCGCTCTCGCGCACCACCCGCACCGCCTCCGCGACGAGTTCCCCGACCTCCTCCCCCGTGCCGAGCGGGGTCACCGAGAACGCGACCAGCACAGCGCACCTCCTTCATCCGGCTCGTACGTCCGGTTCGTACGTCCGGTTCGTCCTTCCACGATCTCATCGCCGGGAACCGGGGTGGACAGGGGGAGCCGTCCGGGTTATGTTGTTCTCAATCAGAGATTGACTCAGATTGAGAACGACATCGGAGCACGGATGAGCCCGGACCCGCGGAACGACGAGCGCGACTTCCTCGCGAACTACGACCCGCGCGCCTACGACCCCGTCGCCGTGACGGTGGACGTCGTCGCGCTGACGATCCGCGACGGGGCCCTGCACGTCCTGCTCGTCCGGCGCGGCGAGGCCCCGTACGCGGGCATGTCGGCCCTGCCGGGCGGGTTCGTCCGGGCGGGCGGGCACCACCAGGGCGAGGACCTGCCGGACGCGGCCGTCCGCGAGCTCGCCGAGGAGACCGGCCTCGAGGCGGGCGACGCCGAACTGGGCCGCCTGCACCTGGAGCAGCTCGGCACCTACGGGAGCCCCGGCCGCGACCCGCGCATGCGGATCGTGTCCGTCGCCTACCTCGCCTTCGCCCCCGAGCTGCCCGACCCGCGCGCGGGCGGCGACGCGGCCGCCGCCGAGTGGACGGACGTGGCCGCGCTCGGCCTCACCGCGTCCGGCGGCCAGCGGCCCGGCACCACCCGCAGGCTGGCGTTCGACCACGCGCGGATCCTGTCGGACGGCCTGGAGCGGGCGCGCGGCAAGCTCGAGTACACGCCGCTCGCCACGGCCTTCTGCGGCGACGAGTTCACCATCCCCGAGCTGCGCGCCGTCTACGAGGCGGTCTGGGGCGAGGAACTGCACGCCGGGAACTTCCACCGCAAGGTCCTGTCGGTGCCCGGGTTCGTGGAGAGCACCGGCGCGACCTCCGACCGGACGGCCGGGCGGCGCGGCGGCCCGCGCCCCCGCCTCTACCGGGCCGGGGACGCCCGGCTGCTGCACCCCGCGCTGCTGCGCCCCGGCCGGGAGGAGCTGATCAGATGACCCCCCTGCACGACGCCCTGACCACGCTCGACGCGGCGCGCACGCCCGCCGACCTGTTCGGCGACGACGCCGTCGAGGCCGCCCGCCGCTACCGCCGGCTGGCCCGCACCGTCCACCCGGACATGACCGGCGGCCGCACCCACGACGCCTTCACCCGGCTGAACGCGCTGTGGCGCGCCTACCGCGGCGCCGGCACCGTGACGATCGCGGGCGGGCGGCACGACTACCGCGTCGACGGCGACCCGGTCGACGGGGACGTCGCCCAGCTGTACCCGGCGCACGCGGGCGGCGAGCGGGTCCTGCTCAAGATGCCGCGCGACCCCCGCGACGGCGACCTGATCGAGCGGGAGGCGGCCGCGCTGCGGCGGCTCGCGACGTTCGGCGAGAGCCGGCACCGCGCGTACGTCCCGCACCTCGTGGAGACGTTCCGGCACCGGGACGCCGCGACGGGCGCGCAGCGCCGGGTCGACGTCCTGCGCCGGCTCGACGGCTTCCACGACCTCGCGGCCGTCCGGCGCGCGCACCCGGACGGCGTCGACCCGCGCGACGCCGCCTGGATGTGGCGGCGCCTGCTGGTCGCGCTCGGTTTCGTGCACCGCGCGGGCGTCCTGCACGGCGCGGTCCTGCCCGAGCACGTCATGATCCATCCGGAGCTGCACGGGCTGGTGCTCGTCGGCTGGTGCCACGCGGTCGCCGACACCGGCGAGCACGTCCCCGCGATGGTCGACCGGCACGCGGACCTCTACCCGCCCGAGGTGCCGGCCCGCGGGCCCGCGACGCCCGGCACCGACCTGTTCATGGCCGCCCGCTGCATGACCCGGCTCATGGGCCCGCGGACGCCCCCGGCGATGCGCGCGTTCGCGCGGGGCTGCACGCTCCCGGCGCCGCACCGCCGCCCGTCCGACGCCTGGCGGCTGCTGGCGGAGTTCGACGAGCTGCTCGAACGGCTCTACGGCCCGCGCCGCTTCCGGCCCTTCCGCATGCCGCCGGCCCCCTGACCCGACCGACCCATCCGACCCGCACGACCCGAGGAGAACCCATGGGAAGCGGACACTGGTCCACCGACGTCTACGCCGCCCGCCAGAGCTACCAGGCGGCCAACGGGATCAGCGCCTTCGCCTACAGCGACGGCGGCGCCACCACCGTCCACCCCGACCTCGACCCGCGCGGCGTCACCGTGCGGGAGAGCCGCGACTCCGACGACCACCCGGAGTCGCTGGCCATCGCCGTCCTGTTCGACGTCACCGGCTCGATGGGCACCGTCCCCCGCACCCTGCAGACCAAGCTGCCCGACCTGCTCGGCCTGCTGCTGCGCAAGGGCTACGCCACCGACCCGCACATCCTGTTCGGCGCCGTCGGCGACGCGACCTGCGACCGCGCCCCGCTGCAGATCGGCCAGTTCGAGGCCGACAACCGGATGGACGACGACCTCGCCAAGATCCTCATCGAGGGCGGGGGCGGCGGCCAGATGCGCGAGTCCTACGAGCTCGCGATGCACTTCATGGCCCGGCACACCGCCGCCGACTGCTTCGACAAGCGCGGGAAGCGCGGCTACCTGTTCATGATCGGCGACGAGCTGGCCTACCCGAAGGTCAAGCGCCGCGAGGTCGCGAAGATCATCGGCACGGACCCGCCCGCCGACGTCCCGATCGCCGACCTCGTCCGCGACCTCCAGCGCAAGTGGGACGTCTACTTCATCATCCCCGAGGGCGGCTACCACTCCGGGAAGCCGGAGCTCCGCGACTTCTGGCGCGACCTGCTCGGCCAGAACGTCCTCTACCTGGACGACCCGGGCGCCGTCTGCGAGACGATCGCCCTCACCGTCGGGCTCGGCGAGGACGCCATCGACCTCGCCGAGGGCCTCGGCCACCTCGCCGAGGCGGGCTCGACCGCCGGCGCGTCGGTGTCGCGCGCCCTCGCCCGCCTGGACGGCCGCGTCCCCGCGGCCACCTCGCCGGCCCCGCCCGGCCTCGACCGTCCCGCCGCGTCCCGGACGACGCGGCTCTGATCGTCCGTCCGGCGGAGAGGAGCGCGGAGCGGTGTTCGGTGCGGAGAACGTGATCGTCGTCGATCTCGGGTACGGGGACGCCGGGAAGGGCACGGTCGTCGACCACCTGTGCGCGGCGTCGCCCGTGCACGCGGTCGTCCGGTTCAACGGCGGCGCGCAGGCGGCGCACAACGTCGTCGCGGTGGACGGGCGGCACCACACGTTCGCGCAGTTCGGGTCCGGGACCTTCACGCCCGGGGTCCGGACGCACCTGTCGCGGTTCGTGCTCGTCGACCCGCTCGCCCTCGCCGCCGAGGCGGACCACCTGCGGCGGATCGGCGTCGGCGACGCGCTCGACCGGCTCACCGTGGACGGCGACGCGCTGCTGACGACGCCGTACCACCGGGCGGCGGGACGGGCGCGGGAACGGGCGCGCGGCGCGGACCGGCACGGGTCGTGCGGGATGGGGGTCGGGGAGACGGCCGCGTACGCGCTCGCGCACGAGGACGCGCCGCGCGCGGGCGACTGCCGGTCGCCCGCGCGGCTGCGGCGGCGGCTCGCCGCGGTCCGCGACCGGTACCGGGACGCGTTCCCCGGGGCCGCCGAGGACGTCCCGGACGTGGACGACTGCGTCGCCGCGTTCACCGCGTTCGGCGAGCGGGTCCGCGTCGTCGGCGGCGGCCACATGCGGACGCTCCTCGCCGGGGGGCCGGTCGTGTTCGAGGGCGCGCAGGGCGTGCTGCTGGACGAGTGGCACGGCTTCCACCCGTACACGACGTGGTCGACGACCACGTTCGGCAACGCGGAGGCGCTGCTGCGGGAGGCGGGCGGCGGCGCCGCGCGCCTCGGGGTCGTGCGGGCGTACGCGACCCGGCACGGGCCGGGCCCGTTCGTCACCGAGGACGCGGCGCTCACCCGCGGGCTGCCCGAGCCGCACAACGGGACGGGCCCGTGGCAGGGCCCGTTCCGCGCGGGCCACCTCGACGCGGTCGCGCTGCGGTACGCGCGGGAGGTCACCGGCGGGATGGACGGCGTGGCGGTCACGCATCTGGACGTCGCGGGGGCGCGTCCCGACCTGCGCGTCTGCCGCGCCTACCGGATCGGCGACGCGACGGTGCGGCGGCTCGCGCCCAACCCGGCGGGACGCCTCGACCTGCAGGAGGACCTCACCCGCCGGCTGCTCGCGGCGCGACCGGTGTACGCGCCGCTCGGCCGTCCGGAGGAGGCCGTCGAGGAGGCCGCGGGGGCGCCGGTCGTGCTGCGGTCGTTCGGCCCGACCGCCGCGGACAAGCGCGTCGCCGCCGCCGTCTGACCCCGGGGCCCGCGCGGCCTACCGGACGACCTGGCGGACGACGATCTCGTCGAGGCGGCGCTCGACGATCGCGCCGACCGGCCAGTCGCGCACGAGGCAGCGCAGCAGCGCCGCCTCGTGCTCGGCGTGCGAGGCGTCGCAGCCCTGCTGCTCCAGGCTCGACCGGAGCGCCTCCACGTAGTCGGCCCCGGTGAAGCCGGGGACGTCCCGGACCATCGCGGTCGTGGTGGCTCGATGGGAGTTCAGGCCCGCGAACGAGCGGCCGCAGCCGCAGCCGCCGTCCGGGTCGCCGGAGTCGCGGGCGCACACCACGCCGATGTGGACGAGTTCGCCCTCGACGCACCAGTCGAAGTCGTTGTCGCGGAATCCCTGGGTCGAGTTCGTGGCGGTCAGCAGCTTCACGATGCCCCCTCGGCCGGCCGTGGACGCGCCCACGGTACGACGCGGGTCCGACGTTATGCCGCGAACCCGGCGAAACACCAGGTCATGCGAGGGGCGCCGACGCACGCCGAACGGGCACCGGAGGATCATCGAACACGGGGGACGCGGCCCCCGACGGGTAGGGCGGGCGGGACTCGAACCCGCGACCCAGAGATTATGAGTCTCCTGCTCTGACCGGCTGAGCTACCGCCCCTCGGCCTCCCCCATGACGGCGGGGGGCGTGCCGCGAGTCATCTTAGCGGCGGCCCGATGACGGCGGCCACCGCGATTTCCCCGCGGCGATGTCATACCTCAGAGCGAGTGACGCACGGCGGTACCCGTCGGTAGGGTCCCGTCCATGTCCAGACGCATCCTCGCCCTCGTCTCCTTCCTCCTCCTGCTCGGCGCCGTCGGCGCCTGCGACGGGGACGGCGGGTCGGGCGGGACGGAGCGGGCCGACTTCGACGGCGCGCAGGTGATCCGGCGGGCGGCGCAGGCCATGGGGGACCTGAAGAGCGTCGCGTTCACCGTGTCGACGCAGGACGAGACGCCGATCATGGTGAAGGGCGGCGACCTGAAGCTGCTCCGCAACGGGGACGCCGAGGGCACGCTGACGGTCGAGCAGTCCGGGCACGCCGTCGAGATGAAGGTCGTCGCGGTCGGCGACAGCATCTACCTGGACGCCGGGACGGGCGGCTGGCGGCGGGCCCCGAAGGCGCTCGCGGCGACGATGTACGACCCGTCGGCCGTCCTGGACCCGGAGCGCGGCATCGCGAGCCTGCTGTCGTCGCTGGAGGCGCCGGAGGCGGAGGCCGTCGAGGAGGTCGGCGGCAAGGAGGCGTACCGGGTGGCGGCGACGCTGCCGCAGGACCGGATCGGCGGCCTGATCCCGGGGATCGACGCGGACCTGCGCGGGCAGGTGTGGGTGAACAAGGACGACGGGCGGCTGGTCAAGGTGCGCGGCGCGTTCCCCGAGGGGAAGGGCGCGGTGGTCATCGAGTTCACCGAGTTCGACGCCGCCTACAAGATCAGCGCGCCCCGGTGACGGACGGGGCGGCCGGAGCGGGGCCCGGCGCGGCGGGCGCGCGGCGCCGCGTCGCGATCGGCGCGGGCGGGGCGGTCGTGCTGCTCGCCGCGCTCGACGCCTACGTCGTCACGACCGTCCTGGTCACGATCGTCGACGACCTGGGGCTGCCGGTCAACCGGCTGGAGCGCGTCACCCCGATCCTGACGGGGTTCCTGCTCGGGTACGTCGCGGCGATGCCGCTGCTCGGCCAGCTGTCGGACCGGTTCGGGCGGCGGCCGCTGCTGCAGGCGTGCCTGCTGTTCTTCGCGGCGGGCTCGGTGGTCACGGCCCTGGCGCAGGACGTCCCGGTGCTGACGGCGGGCCGGGTGGTGCAGGGCGTCGCGGGCGGGGCGCTGCTGCCGGTGACGATGGCGCTGGCCGGCGACCTGTGGGCGGAGCGGCAGCGGCCGGTGGTGCTCGGCGCGGTGGGCGCCGCGCAGGAGCTCGGCAGCGTCCTCGGCCCGCTGTACGGCATCGGCGTCGTCGCGCTGCTGGACGACTGGCGGGCGATCTTCTGGATCAACCTGCCGCTGACGGCGCTGGCGATGGCCGCGGTGCACGTCGCGGTCCCGGGCGGGCGGCCGGCGGGACCGCGGCCGGGCGTGGACGCGGTGGGCGGGCTGCTGCTCGCGGCGGGCCTCGCGCTGCTGGTCGGCGGCGTCTACAACCCCGAACCGCAGGAGTCGGCGCTGCCGCCGTGGGGCGCGCCGCTGCTGATCGCCGGGGCCGTCGCGCTCGCCGCGTTCGTCCTGTGGGAGGTCCGGACGCGCACGCGGCTGTTCGACCTGTCGGGGGTGCGGCGGGGGCCGCTGCTCGCGACGCTGGGCGTGAGCCTGCTGTCGGGCGCGGCGCTGATGGTCACGCTGGTGGACGTCGTGCTGGTGGCGCAGACCGTCCTGGACAAGGACGACGTCGAGGGCGCCCTGCTGCTGACGCGGTTCCTCGTCGCGCTGCCGATCGCGGCCGTGGCCGGGGGCGCGGCGGCGCGCCGGTTCAGCGAGCGGTGGCCGATGGCGGCCGGGATGGCGGTCGCGGCCGGCGGGTACCTGCTGATCGCGGCGTGGCCCGCCGACCTGGCGAACGCGTCGTACGGGCCGCTGCCGCGGATGGACGTCGACCTGGTGATCACCGGGCTCGGCCTCGGCCTGGTGATCGCGCCGGTGTCGTCGGCGGTGCTGCGGTTCGTCCCGGCGGCCCGGCACGGCGTGGCGTCGGCGGCCGTGGTCGTCGCGCGGATGATGGGGATGCTGCTCGGCATCGCGGCGCTGTCGGCGTGGGGCTTCCACCGGTTCCACGCGCTGACGGCCGAGCTGCGGCCGCCGCTGCCGTTCACGATGTCGGACGCGGAGTTCGACCGGGCGATGGACGTCTACCTGGCCGCGGTGGAGGAGGCGCTCCGCACCGAGTACCGGGAGATCTTCCTGATCACGGCGGTGCTGTGCGCGGTCGGCGCGCTGCTGGCGCTCGCCGCCGGGAACCGGCGGGACGGCGCGGCCCCGCCCGCCCCGCGCGAACTGGAGGCCGACCCGGCGGGGCGCTGATCCCCGGACGCGCCCGCCGTTTTCGGTCACGGATGCGGCATAGCGGGCCCGATCCGGGAAACGATTCGGCCATGGGCGCCGTGCCGTTCAGTGATCTCGGGAATATCCTGGCAAACGACGAGCAAGGCCCCTTGCCGGGAGGCGCTCCCCGGGGAGGTGACGAGAGATGCGCAGGTCCGGTTCCGGTCGCGGCGACGGCCATGGCGAGGGCGGGCCGAACCGCCGGTCGCGGGCGACCGCTCCAGCACGGCCGCACACGCCGCTGCGCAGGAGACTCGGCCTGGAGCACAACGAGCTGCGCCGCCCGGTCGACCGCGTGCAGCGGCTGCTCGGGTTCGCCCTGCTGCTGATCTTCCTCGGCGTCGCGCCGCCGCTCGCGGTGTGGGCGGGGTCGGTGTCGTACACGGCGGGGGCCCGCGCGGAGGACGCCGAGCGGCAGGACCGGCAGCGCGTCACCGCGACGGTCACCAAGACCGGCGGGACGGCCGCGTCGGGCGACCGGTTCGTCCACGAGACCGTCCAGGCGACGTGGCCGGGCCCGGACGGCAAGCCGCGCGCCGGGACGCTGCCGAGCTGGCGCGGCGTCGACATCGGCGACCGGCGCGCGATCTGGGTCGACGGGGCGGGCGAGCCGACCGTGGCGCCCCGCCCGCACAGCCGCACGGTCACCGACGCGGTGTACGCGGGCACCGCCGCCGTCCTCGGCGCCGCGCTCCCCGCCGCGGTGGCGTACGGGCTGGTCCGGCGGCACTGCGACCGGCGCCGCGACGCGCTGTGGGACGCCGCCTGGGCGCGGCTGGACGCCGCCGGGCACGGCCCCCGCTACTGAGCGTCAGGGCCGCCCGGTGCCCGCGAACCGGGCCGCGTCGAGGGCGAGCGACAGCTCCACCACGTCGCGCGGGCGCTGCAGCGAGCGGGACGTCAGCTGCTCCAGCCGCCGCAGCCGGTTGAACACCGTGTTGCGGTGGCAGTAGAGGCGGCCCGCGGTGCGCATCGCCGACCCCTCGCACTCCAGCCACGTCTCCAGCGTCTCCAGCAGGATCTCCCGGTCGGCGGCGTCGAGCGCGTCGAGCGGCCCGAGGACCTGCGCGTTCAGCAGCCCGGCCAGTTCGGGCTGGGCGGCGACGAGGGCGCCGGGCAGCCGGTCGTCGAGCCGCACGACCCGCCGCTCCCCCGGCCGGCAGGTGGCCAGCGCGGTCTCGGCGAGCCAGCGGGCGCGGCCGAGCCCGGCGAGCCCGTCGACGACGGTGCTGACGCCGGCCTCGCCGGGGACGAGGTCGCGCAGCGCGGCGGCGACGTCCTGCGGCTCGCGGTCGCCGAGCGCGACGACGCCGACCTCGCCGTCGGTGCGCATCCGCCAGACGAACCGCAGCCCGTCCAGCTCGTCGGGCCGCTCGAAGCCGGGGTCGCGGCGGGCGGCGCGCAGCACCACCACCGCGTACCGGCCGCGTTCGGGCAGGTCGAGGGCGGCGGACGCGGCCTGCGCGAGCCCGCCGTCGGCGCCGCGGCCCTCCAGCAGCGCGTCCAGCAGGGCCTGGACGCGCTCGTCGCTGCGCCGCAGCATCTCCGACTCGGTGCGCCGGTACACCTCGGACGCGACCGTGGACTGCTGCTCGACGATGTGCCAGACGGTGCTGGCGTAGCGCAGCAGGTCGGCCATCGCGTCGGGGCCGTCGTCGGTCACCTCCTCGATCAGCGCCTCCCAGACGACGCGCCCGCCGATGCGGAAGCTGCGCAGCAGCGACTCCAGCGGCATGCCCTGCTCGGCGCGGCGCCGCCCGACCCGCTCGGCCTCCGACAGGTCGGGGCGGCGGCCGCGCGCCTTCGGCCCGCGCCGGACGAGGCCCGCCTCGAGGCAGGCGCGGACCGACTCCCAGAACTCCTCGCGGGGCACGAAGTCGGTGTAGAGCGGGTCCTCGGCCAGGACCTCGGCGACGAGCCGGTCGGCGAGCTCGGGGATGCGGTCGTGCATCCGGCCGGCGATCGTCCGCAGCCGGACGCGCGCCGCGCGGGCGGCGTCGGCCCGCGGGGCGTCCGGGTCGGCGGTCCCGGGCGCGGCGCCGGCCGCCGAGTCGACGGCGGCACCGGTGTCCAGGGCGGCATCGGCGCTGGTGAGCGGCATGAACGACCTCCGGTCAGGCATCTGCCGACACAGTGTCATGGATCACACCGAACGAACGCAATGCCCCGCGTCGGAGGCTGTGCTCGGCACACAACCCGAATGCCGTTCGATTGGATCCCTGCCCCGTCTTGCCGCGCGCCCGTAGACGCCCCCGCGGGGCCCGTGCTGGGGTGCCTGCCACACGACTTGCAGGAGGCGCGCATGGCGAACGGGACCCTCGAGGTCCGCGATCTGTCGGTGAGCTACGGCCGGGCCGTCCGGGCCCTGCGCGGGGTGTCGCTGGAGGTACCCGCGGGCTCGGTCACGGCCGTGCTCGGCGCGAACGGGGCGGGCAAGACGACGCTGCTCCGGGCGATCTCGGGCACGCTCCCGTTCCACCGCGGCGCGGTGGAGTCCGGCGCCGTCCGGTTGGGCGGCCGCACACTCTCCGGGCTCCGCCCCGCGGCCGTGGTGGCCGCCGGGGTGGTGCAGGTCCCGGAGGGGCGGCGGGTGTTCGGGCGGCTCACGGTCGAGGAGAACCTGCGGGCCGGCGCCCTCGGCGCCCGCGACCGGTCGGGGACGGCGAAGTCCCGGGCGCGCGTGCTGGAGCTGTTCCCCATCCTGGCCGAGCGGGCCGGGCAGCGGGCGGGCCTGCTGTCGGGCGGCGAGCAGCAGATGCTCGCGATCGGCCGCGCGCTGATGGCGCGCCCGTCCGTCCTGCTGCTGGACGAGCCGACCCTCGGCCTCGCGCCGCTGATGGCCGAGCGGATCGCGGAGACCGTCACCGAGATCAACCGGCAGGGCACCGCGATCCTGCTGATCGAGCAGAACGCCGCCCTCGCGCTGGAGCTGTCGTCGACCGCGCACGTGCTCGAGGTCGGCGCGGTGACGCTGCACGGGCCGTCCGCGGAACTGGCGGCGAGCGACGAGGTGCGGCGCCGCTACCTGGGCGTCGCCGACGACGACGCGGCCGCGGACGCCGCGGAGGCCGAGCGGACGGCCGGCTCCGCCCCGACGCTCGAGAGGTGGACGGGATGAGCGAGCTGACCGTCACCGGCCTCACGGTCCGGTTCGCGGGGCTGACGGCGCTGGACGGCGTCGCCTTCACGGTCGCGCCGGGCAGCGTGCACGCGGTCATCGGGCCGAACGGCGCCGGGAAGTCCACCTGCTTCAACGTCCTGTCCGGCGTCTACAAGGCGACCGAGGGCAGCGTCCGGTTCGGCGGGACGGAGCTGACCTCGCTGCGCCCGGACAGGATCGCCGCGCTCGGCGTGGCGCGGACGTTCCAGAACATCGCGCTGTCGCGGAACCTCACGGTCGAGGACAACCTCATGCTGGGGCGGCACCGGCTCACCAGGGCGGGGTTCGTCGCGGCCGGGCTGCGGCTGCCGCACGCGCGCCGCGAGGACGCCCGGCACCGGGCGCGGGTCCGCGACATCGCCCGGTTCGTGGGCGTCGAGGAGTACCTCGCGGCGCCCGTCGCGGGGCTGTCGTACGGCGTGCAGAAGCGGCTCGAACTGGCCCGCGCCCTCGCGCTGGAGCCGCGCCTGCTGCTGCTGGACGAGCCGGTCGCCGGGATGAACGGCGCCGAGCGGGTGCGGATGGCGGAGGTCATCCGCCGCGCCCGCGCCGACCTCGGCGTCTCGATCCTGCTGGTGGAGCACGACATGGGGATGGTCATGCGGCTCGCCGACGAGGTGACCGTCCTGAACTTCGGCAAGCGCATCGCGAGCGGCCCGCCGGACGAGGTGCAGCGCGATCCCGCGGTGATCCGGGCGTACCTGGGCGGCGCGCACACGGAGACCGGCCCGGAGGCCGACTCGCAGCCCGGCCCGCGGGCCGGCACGGAAGAGGAGAAGGCTTGAGCACCTTCATCGAGCTGGTGATCAACGGGCTCTCGATGGGGGCGGTGTACGCGCTGATCGCCCTCGGCTTCGTGATCATCTTCAAGGCCACCGAGGTGGTGAACTTCGCGCACGCCTCGCTGCTGCTCGTCGGCGGCTTCATCACGGCGAAGCTGCACGAGCACATCGGCTTCTGGGCCGCGCTCGCCGCGGGCATCGCGGGCGCCGCGCTGATCGGCGCGCTCGTCGAGGTGCTGGTGCTGCGGCGGGCGCGCGCCGAGAACCACGCGGTGCTGGCCATCGTCACCATCGGCGTCGACATCGTGCTGACGACCGAGCTGACGCGGCAGATCGGCACCGAGGTGCTGTCGATGGGCGACCCGTGGAAGAGCCAGGTCGTCACCTTCGGCGGCGTCAGCATCGCGCAGACCCGCATCGCGGCGCTGCTCGTCGCGGCGCTGCTGATCGCGGCGTTCCTCGCGGCGTTCCGCTACACGTCGTGGGGCGTGGCGATGCGCGCCGCCGCGGAGGACGGCGAGACGGCCGCGCTGATGGGCATCCGGCTGACCCGGGTGTCGCTGAGCGCGTGGGCCGTCGCGGGAGCGCTGGCGGCGGTCGCCGCGCTCTTCCTCACCGTGTTCCCGACGCCCGGCCTGGACCGCAGCACCTCGTTCGCGGCGATGAAGGCGTTCCCGGCGGCGATCCTCGGCGGCCTGGACTCCACGACCGGGGCGCTGGCGGGCGGCCTGATCATCGGCCTCACCGAGTCGCTCGTCACCGGCTACCAGGGCGACCTGACGTTCCTGGGCCGAGGGATCGGCGAGGTCGCCCCGTTCGTGGTCATGATCGTGATCCTGCTGATCCGGCCCGCCGGGCTGTTCGGCACGAGGGAGCTGACCCGTGTCTGAGCGCGCGTCCCGCCGTGTCGGCGGCCCCCTGCTCGCGACGGCCGCCGCAACGGCCGTCCTGCTCGCCGTCCCGTTCTACGTGGACGCGTTCTGGCTGCAGACCGGCCTGTTCGCGATGTCCGCGGCGATCGGCGCGATCGGCCTGAACCTGCTGACCGGCGCCACCGGGCAGCTGTCCCTCGGGCACGCGTTCTTCCTCGCGGTGGGCGCGTACGGGTACGTGTACCTGGCGTCGGACTCCGACCCCGACCACGGGCTCAGCGGGCTCGGGCTGCCGACGCCGCTGGCGTTCGTCGGCGCGATCCTGCTCGCCGGGATCGCGGGCGGCCTGTTCAGCCCGATCTCCGGGCGGCTGCGCGGCACCTACCTCGGCATCGCGTCGCTCGCGCTGATCTTCATCGGGCAGCACGTGCTCTTCAACGCCGAGAGCGTCACCGGCGGGTTCAACGGCCGGGACGTCCCGCCGATGGAGATCTTCGGGTTCGCGTTCGCCGACAGCCCCGAGTTCGTCCTGTTCAACGTGCCGCTGGGCGCGCTGGAGCGGCTGTGGTTCCTCGGGGTCGCGCTGCTGATCCCGGCGGTCTGGATCGCCCGGGGCATCCTGCGGGGCCGCCCGGGGCGGGCGATGAACACGATCCGCGACCACGAGGTGGCGGCGGCGGTCATGGGCGTCCCGGTGGCCCGCTACCGCGGCGGCGTGTTCGTCCTGTCGTCGATGTACGCGGGGGCGGCGGGCGCGCTGCTGGCGCTGGCGTTCCGCCGGACGGTCCCCGAGTACTTCGGCATGTTCCTGTCCCTCGACTACCTCGCGATGATCGTCATCGGCGGACTCGGGTCCGCGGCCGGGGCGGTGGCGGGCGCGGTGTTCGTCTCCGTGCTCCCGCAGCTCCTCACCCGCTTCGGCAACGATCTCCCCCTGGTCGCGGAGCCGGGCTCGGAGGGGGTCTCCCCCGCCGAGGCCGCCCGCATCCTGTACGGCGCCGCCGTCGTCGCCGTCGTCCTGTTCCTGCCCGGCGGACTGCTCGGGCTCTGGACGCGGCTGCGTCTCGCCGCGGCCCGGCGCCGGTCCGCCCGATCACTGCACCGACTCGATCAGAAAGAGGAGCAACCGGCATGAAGCGTAAGGTGCGCATCACGGCGGCGGCCGCCCTGGCCCTCGTCCTGCCGCTGGGCGTGACGGCCTGCAGCGGCAAGGCGACGGGCGGCTCGGGCGGCACCGACGCCGACGGCGTCAAGGTCGGCACCGGGGTGACCGACGACGTCATCAAGATCGGCGTCGAGACCGACCTGACCGGCGTCTACGCGCCGCTCGGCAAGAGCCTCACGCAGGCGCAGCAGCTGTACGTCGAGGAGGTCAACAAGGCCGGCGGCGTCTGCGGCCGGGATCTGGAGCTGGTCGTCCGCGACCACGGCTACGACGTGCAGAAGGCCGTCTCCGCCTACAGCGAGCTGCAGGGCGAGGTCATCGGCATGCCGCAGTTCATCGGCTCGCCGATGGTGACGGCGCTCAAGCAGCGCATCGAGACCGACAAGATGTTCATCCTCCCCAACGCCTGGTCGACGACGCTGCTCGGCAGCAAGTACATCCAGGTCACCGGCACCACCTACGACGTCGACATGATCAACGGCGTGTCCTGGCTGGTGGAGGAGGGGATGGTCGAGAAGGGCGACAAGGTCGGCCACGTGTACTTCGAGGGCGACTACGGCGAGAGCGCGCTGAACGGCTCCAAGGCCGCGGCCGAGAAGTACGGCCTGGAGCTGGTCGAGCAGAAGATCAAGGCGACCGCGACCGACATGACGGCGCAGGCGTCCGCCCTGGAGAGCGCGGACGTGAAGGCGATCCTGATGAGCGCCGGCCCGCGCCAGTCGGCGTCGCTCGCCGGGATCGTCCGCAGCCGCGGCGTGGCCGCCCCGATCGTCGCCAGCAACTCCGGGTTCTCCCCGCAGCTCCTGGAGACCGAGGCCGCGCCCGCGCTGCTCAAGGGCTTCTACCTGACCAGCGCCGGCGCGCCGATCGGCTCCGACCTGCCCGCGGTCAAGAAGCTCGCGGACGCGTACGGCAAGAAGTACCCGGGGCAGCCGCTCGACAACGCGGTCGTCAACGGCTACACCAACGCGGTGATCTTCGTGGACGCGCTGAAGGAGGCGTGCGAGGCCAAGGACCTCACCCGCGACGGCGTCATCAACGCCCACCGGGCCCGCAAGTCCTACGACACCGGCTACGGCACCCCGATGGACTTCTCCACGTGGACCGAGCCCGCCACCCACAAGACCTACATCCTGCGGACGGACAAGGAGGCCCTCGGCGGCCTGGTCGTCGAGCGGGAGGCCGCGGCCTCCGAGACCGCGACCGGCTACGAGGTCCCGGTCGGCAAGTGACCCGCTGACCGGCCGGGCCTCCCGCCGGTCCGGCCGGCCCGCTCCCCCGCGCGCCCGGCGCCCGCCCTCCCCGGCGGGCGCCGGGCGCACGCGCGTCCGGGGCCGTTCGTCCGCCGGGGGTTCGGAGTTCGCCGGGGGTTCAGAGTTCGGCGGCGAGGCGGGCCGCGATGCGGTCGAGGGCGGCGAGGTCCTCGGGCGGCAGGTCGCGCAGGGCGGGCGGCGGGGTGTTGAGGACGCGCTCGGCCTCCGCCGCCGCCGCGCGCCCGGCGGCGGTGGCCGTGACGAGCTTGGAGCGCCGGTCGCCGGGGTTGACGGTCCGCTCCGCGAGGCCGCGGCCGACGAGGTCGTCCACCACGAGGGTCGCGTAGGGGCGGTCGGTGACCAGCTCGTGGGCGAGGTCGCGCAGCGTCATCGGGGCGGGCGCGGCGGCGATGCGGCACAGCGCCTTCATCCGGAAGAAGCTCATCCCGAGCGCCGCGGTGGCCTCGCGGCGGCGGTCGCCGCGCTCCAGGATCGCGAGCCGCAGGTTCCGCCAGGCGCGGGCGGCGGGATCGGTCCCGGGCGCGGACGCCGGGGCGGTGGCGGCGCCGGGGCCGCTCGGGCGCTCGGTGTGGGTCATCGGGTGCTCGCTCCGGTGCTGGCCCCGGTCGCGGGGCGTTCGGCGGGGTCGAACAGGTCGGCGACGCGCGCCGCGCTGCGGACGGCCCGGCGGCCGGTGGTGGCCGTCCCGAGCAGGAGCACGGCGGCGGAGCAGCCGACCACCACCCAGTATGCCGGGCGGGCCGCCGCCGCGAAGGCGGACGCGGCGGACGTCCCGGCGGTCCCGGCGGCGAGCACGGCACCGATGACCGCGACGCCGAGGGCGCTGCCGATCTGCCGGCTGGTGGAGGTGACGGCGGCGGCGACGCCGGCCTGCGCGCGCGGCATCCCGGACACCGCGGTGTTGGTGATCGGCGCGTTGACCATGCCGAACCCGATGCCGAACAGGACGTACGCGGTGAACAGCGCGGCGTCCCGCGTCTGGGCGTCGGCGACGGCGAACAGCAGGCCGCTCGCGAGCATCGTCGCGCCGGCGATCTGCAGCGGGAGGCGCGGGCCCCGGCCGGCGACGATCCGCCCGGACAGCGCGGCGCACACCGCCGTCGTCCCCGCCATCGGCAGCAGGTAGAGCCCGGCGTGCAGCGCGGACAGCCCGCGGACGTTCTGCAGGTAGATCGTGTTGATGAACAGGAACCCGGCGAACCCGGCGAACCCGGTGATCGCGATCAGCGTCGCGCCGGAGAACGGCACGCTGCGGAAGAACCGCAGGTCGATCAGCGGTTCGGGGACGCGGCGCGCGTTCCGGACGAACGCGGCGAGCGCCGCGGCGGCCGCGGCGGCGGCGCCGAGCACGGCCGGGTGCGTCCAGCCGAGCCCCGGCCCCTCGATGATCGCGAACGCGGTCCCGCCGAGCAGCAGGATCATCATGCCCTGCCCGGCCGGGTCCGGGCGGCGCGGCCGCTCGGCGCGCGACTCGGGGACGAACAGGGCGGTGAGCACGAGCGCGGCGAGCGCGATCGGCACGTTCAGCCAGAAGATCGCGCGCCAGCCCACGAAGTCGACCAGCAGCCCGCCGACGAGCGGCCCGAGCGCCATGCCGAGCCCGACGACGGCGCCCCACACGCCGATGGCGCGGGCCCGCTCGCGCGGTTCGGTGAACACGTTCGTGATGATCGACATCGCGACGGGGTTGAGCATGGACCCGCCGACCGCCTGGACGGCGCGGGCGGCGACGAGCCAGCCGAGGGACGGCGCGAGGCTGCACAGCACCGAGCCGAGCGCGAACACGGCGAGGCCCGTCTGGAACGTGCGGCGGCGGCCGAGCCGGTCGGCGGTCGCGCCGGACGTGATCAGCAGCGAGGCGAGCACGATCAGGTAGGCGTCGATCGCCCACTGGAGCCCGGACAGCGAGGTGTCGAACTCGCGCTGCAGGGTGGGGAGCGCGACGTTGAGGATGGTGTTGTCCAGGCTGACGATCAGGAGGCTCATCGAGCAGATCGCCAGGACCAGCAGTTTCCGGCGCGGACCGAGTTCGGTCACGACCCTCCGATCGTTGTACACCTACAATTGTTTTGAGCGTACAACGATCTCGCGGACGTCCCGGCGGCGCCGCGGACCCGCGCGGGCCCGGGGACGGTCAGCTCAGGACGGGGGCGGGGGCGCGGGTGCGGGCGGCCGGCACCACCAGCGGCGTGCCCGTCTCGGGGCAGTCGATCACCCGGCACGGCAGCCCGAACACCTTCTCGACGAGGTCGGCGGTCACGACCTCGGCGGGCCCGCCCTCCGCGACGATCTGCCCGTCCCGCATCGCGATCATGTGGGTGGCGTACCGCGAGGCGTGGTTCAGGTCGTGCAGGACGGCCACGACCGTGCGGCCCTCCTCGTGCAGGCGCGCGCACAGGTCGAGGATCTCGATCTGGTGGGCGATGTCGAGGTAGGTGGTCGGCTCGTCCAGCAGCAGCAGGGGCGTCTGCTGGGCCAGCGCCATCGCGATCCACACGCGCTGCCGCTGCCCGCCGGACAGCTCGTCCACGCTGCGGTCCGCCAGCGCCTCGACGCCCGTCGCGGCCATCGACTCGCCGACGACCCGCTCGTCCTCCTTCGACCACTGGCGCAGCAGGCCCTGGTGCGGGTACCGGCCGCGCGCGACGAGGTCGGCGACCGAGATGCCCTCGGGCGCGATCGACGACTGGGGCAGCAGCCCGAGCGTCCGCGCGAGCTTCTTGGCCGGCCAGCCCGCGATCGGCTCGCCGTCCAGGACGACCGACCCGGCGGTCGGCTTGAGGATGCGGGCGAGCGCGCGCAGCAGCGTCGACTTGCCGCACGCGTTCGGCCCGACGATCACCGTGAACGAGCCGTCCGGGACGACGACGTCGAGCTCCCGCGTGATGGTGCGCTTGTCGTAGGCGAGCGTGAGCCCGCTGCCGGACAGCCGCGCGTCCCCGCCGGGACGAAACCCGTTCTTCATCGTCAAATCCGTCCCCTCTTGCGTTCGGCCACCAGGAGCCAGACCAGATATCCGCCGCCGAGCAGCCCGGTCACGACGCCGACCGGGAGCTGCCGCCCCGGGAAGGCGTTCTGCGCGACCCAGTCGGCGGCCACCAGCAGCGCCGCGCCCATGCACGCCGCGGGCAGCAGCCCGGGGCCGGTCGCCCGGCTCAGCCGGCGGGCGAGCTGCGGCGCGGTCAGCGCGACGAACGCCACCGGGCCCGCCGCCGCCGCGGCGAACGAGACCAGCAGCACCGCGGCGCCCAGCATGATCAGCCGGGCGCGCTCGATCGGGACGCCGAGCCCGTGCGCGGCGTCGTCCCCCATCTCCAGCATCCGCAGCGCGCGGCCGCAGCCGACCAGGACCAGCGGCCCGAGCACGGCCAGCGCGACCAGCAGCGGCGCGACATCGGCCCAGTCGCGGCCGTCCAGGCTGCCGGTCAGCCACAGCACCGCCCGGGCCGCCTCGGTGATGTGCGCCTGGGTCAGCAGGTAGCCGTTCACGCCGGTGAGGATCGCCGCCGTCCCGATGCCGACGAGGATGAGCCGCTGCCCGTGCGCGCCGTTCCGCCCGGCCACCGCGTAGATCAGCAGGCCGGTGACCGCGCCGCCCGCGACGGCGCCGGACGCGACCGCCGCGCCGCCGCCCCCCGCCAGCACGATCATTAGCAGGACGCCGGTGGACGCGCCCGAGGTGAAGCCGAGGATGTCCGGGCTGCCGAGCGGGTTGCGGGTGAGCGACTGGAAGATCGCGCCGCCGAGCCCGAGCGCCGCGCCGACGGCCAGGCCGGTCGCCACCCGCGGCAGCCGGATCTCGTTGACGATCAGCGACTCCGCCGGGCCGCCCTGCCCGAGCAGCGTGCGGACCACCTCGGCGGGCGTCATCGGGAAGTCGCCGGTGCCGATGAGCAGCACCCCGACGGCGAGCGCGACGACCGCGCAGCCGCCCGCGACGGCGAGCGCGCGCGGCTGGTAGCGGAGCGAGACCCCGGCGGGCGTGCGCAGCACGGCCGTGCGCGCGGTGCGGGCCGTCACGAGACCTCCTTTCCGCGGGGGCGGGCCCCCGCCGCGGACCGCGGCACGCGGTCGTTCCGCTCCTTCATGCGGCGGCCTTCCCGGACCGGCCGAGGCGAGGGCGGCGGACGAAGTAGAGGAACACCGGCCCGCCCACCACGGCCATGACGACGCCCACCTGCAGTTCCGAGGGCCGCACCAGGACCCGTCCGAGCACGTCCGCGGCGAGCATCAGCGCCGGGGACAGCAACGCGCAGTACGGCAGCAGCCAGCGCAGGTCGGGGCCGGTGAGGGCGCGGACGAAGTGCGGCACCATCAGCCCCACGAAAACGATCGGGCCGCACGCGGCCGTGGCCGCGCCGCACAGCACCGTCACCGTGACGATCGCGACGCCACGGGCGCGCGCGGGCCGCGCGCCCAGCGCGCGCGCCGCGTCCTCGCCCATCGCCAAGGCGTTCAGCGGACGGGCCAGGAGCAGCGCCAGAACGAGTCCGATGGCGACGAACGGGGCGACCCGCACGACGGTGTAGTCCTGCGCGGCGGCGAGGGACCCGACCGTCCAGAAACGCATGCGGTCCAGCGACGCGGTGTCGAGGAGCTGGACGGCGTTGACGTAGGAGAACAGGGCCGCGTTCAGCGCGGACCCGGCGAGCGCGAGCCGCGCCGGGGTGGCGCCGCGCCCGCCGCCGACCGCGTACAGCAGGACGGCGACGACGCCGGCGCCCGCGAACGAGAACCACACGAAGCCGGTGAACGAGACGACGCCGAGGAACGAGATGGCCGAGACGACCGCGGCGGCGGCGCCCGCGTTGATGCCGAGGATGCCGGGGTCGGCGAGCGGGTTGCGGGTCAGCGCCTGCATGACCGCGCCGGCGAGCCCGAGGGCCGTCCCGGCGAGCAGCCCCAGCAGCGTGCGCGGCAGCCGCATCTCGTGGACGACCGTGTAGGCGTCCGACGCGGGGTCGATGAGACCGTTCCACGCCTCGCCGAGCGAGAGCGGCTTCGCGCCGACCGCGAGGCTCAGCAGCGCGATCACCAGCAGCAGCGCCGCCGCGGCCGCCAGCCCGGCGGCCCGCGCGGGTCCGCGCGGCCCCCTCGGCGGGACGTCCACCGGCACGGCCGGCGGGGACTGCGTCAACGTCACGGGCGGTCTCCGGGGACGGCGGGGACGCCGCGCAGGGCCCCACACTATGGACAACGGCTTAGGTTAGGTTAACCTAAGCGACCATCGGGGGCGCAATACAACCATCTTATTTGATTGAGAGTTACGTCCGAAATGTCTGATTTTTCTGCTCGTCAGTTCACCCGCCGCGGTTTCCTCGGCGCGAGCGGCGCCGCCGCGCTCGGCGCCGTCCTGGCGGCCTGCGGCGGCGACGGCGGGAGCGTGTCCTCCGGCGGGGGCGCCTGGTCCTTCACCGACGACCGCGGCGAGAAGGTCGACCTGAAGGCGCGCCCGAAGCGCGTCGTCGGCTACGTCGGGACGGCCGCCGCCCTCTACGACTTCGGCGTCGACGAGCAGCTCGTCGGGGTGTTCGGCCCCACGAAGCTCCAGGACGGCTCCCCCGACCCGCAGGCCGGCGAGCTCCCGGTGGACCGCCTGGAGATCATCGGCAACGCGTTCGGCGAATTCAACATCGAGAAGTACGCCGCGCTGCGCCCCGAACTCCTCGTCGACAACATGTTCGTCGACGGCGAGCTGTTCTACGTCCCGGTCGAGAGCGCCGACAAGATCTACGCGCTGGCCCCGAGCGTCGCCATCTCCACCGGTGCCGTCTCGCTCACCAAGCCGCTGCAGCGGATGGCCGACCTCGCCGCCGCACTCGGCGCCGACCTCGGCGCCGCCAAGGTCACCGAGGCGAAGGCCCGGTTCGACAAGGCCGCCGAGTCGGTCCGCGCCGCGGTCAAGGCCAACCCGGGCGTCCGGGTGCTCGCCGCGTCCGCGAGCCCCGACCTGTTCTACGCGTCCAGCCCCGACAAGAACTGCGACCTCATCTACTTCAAGGAGCTCGGCGTCGAGCTCATCACCCCCGAAAAGCCCGGCGCCAACGGCTACTTCGAAGAGCTGAGCTGGGAGAACGCCGACCGCTACGCCGCCGACGTCATCCTCCTCGACAGCCGCACCCAGGCCCTCCAGCCGAAGGACCTCGGCGACAAGGCGTCCTGGAAGGACCTGCCCGCCGTCAAGGCCGGCCAGGTCCACCCGTGGGAGGCCGAGCCCCGCTTCTCCTACCTCGGGTGCGCTCCGATCCTCGAGAACCTGGCCAAGGCCATCGAGTCCGCGAAGAAGACCGGCTGAAAGGCTCCGCCATGACCACTCCCACGCACCCCTACGGCCTGTTCGACCTGCACGTGGTGCGCTCCGAGCGGCTCGGCCCGTCCATGGTCCGCGTCACCCTGGGCGGCTCCGGACTGGACGGCTTCGTGTCCGCCGGGCGCGACCAGCGCATCAAGCTGTTCTTCCCGCACCCGCACCAGGACGCCCCCGTCATGCCGGAGAACTGGACGGCCGAGACCTGGTTCGAGGACTGGCGCGCCATGGACCCGGACGAGCGCGGCATCATGCGCTCCTACACCGTGCGGGACCAGCGCCCCGGCGAACTCGACATCGACTTCGCCCTGCACCTCGACGGCGGCTCCGGGCCCGCCGCGAACTGGGCCGCGGCCGCCGGGCCCGGCGCCCGCATCGCCGTCCTCGGCCCGACCGGCCCCGACAACGGCGGCTACGACTTCCGCCCGCCCGAGGGCGCGCCCGTCGTCATCGCCGGCGACATCACCGCGCTCCCCGCCGTCGCCGGGAACCTCGCGTGGCTGCCCGCCGGCACCCCCGCGCAGGTGTTCGTCCACGTCCCGCACGACGACGACCGCCAGGATCTGCCCACCAAGGCCGACGCCACGATCGCCTGGGTGCCCGACCTGCTGGAGGCCGTCCGCGCCGCCGACGTCCCGGACGGCGCCTACGCGTGGCTCGCCGGGGAGTCGTCGGTCGTCAAGTCGCTGCGCCGCCACCTCGTGAACGAGCGCGGCATCGACCGCCGGTCGGTCACGTTCTGCGGCTACTGGCGGCGCGGCGCCAGCGAGGAGGACCTGCTCGCCGAGGTCGTCGCCGGCGGCAGCCCGCACACCGAGGAGTGATCACGGGGGCGCGGCCCGCCCGCACCCCCGGACCGTCAGCGCAGGAGCCGCACGGTCTCCCCGGTCTGCACCAGCAGGGAGCCGTCTCCGGGGACGAGGAGCGCGGGCTCCTCCTCGTACATGAGGGCGTCCTCGTCCAGCGGGACGCCCGCCGGCTCGCCGCACGCGAACGTCCATCTGGTCAGGCCGGTCGCCGCCTCCACCGCGACGACCGTGCCGTCCTCGGTGACGGCGTGGACGGCCCCGCCCGCGACCACCGGTGAGCCGACCGGGACGCCCGGCAGCGCGCCGCGCCAGACCGGCTCGGCCGTCCGCGCGTCCAGCGCGGTCAGCGACGCCTCGTCGGGCCCGGCGTCGAGGTGGGCGCCGACGGAGTCGAACGCCGCCGTCGCCGTGACGCACAGGAGCAGGCCGTCCGTGGACGCCGGGGCCTTCAACGGCCCGACGTGGTGCCGCCCGGGGGCGGGAGCCCACGTCAGTTCCCGGGAACCGGTCCGCAGGTCGCAGCCGATGAACTCCACGGCGTCCCAAGGCTGAGGGTGGGGGCCCGCACCGTCTTCGTGGCGTCGCAGCAGGGTGAACCACACGCGGCTCCCGGCGATCACGGGATGCGTCAGGCCGGGGATTTCCCAGTCGCCCTTGTCGTCCCCGGTGACCCGGGCGGGGGCGGCGCATTCGGCGTTCTGCCGGTCCCCGGCCGACCAGAGCGGCTCGCCCGTCCCGTACCGGGAGGCGTGGACCCCGCCGTGGGAGCGGTGGCCCGCGAAGCCGTCCGCCACGACGAGGACGCCGTCGTGGACCGCCGGCGGCGCGAGAAGACCCCCGCGTCGGACCCGCCAGAGGGAAGCATCGGTGACCAGATCGACCGCCCTCGCGCCGTCCACGAACAGGACGCCGTCGAGGGCGCTGATGTGCTCGCCGCTGACGCCCCGGACCCGGGCCGCCCGGCCGGTACGGCGATCGAGTTCGATGATCTCTTCCTCATGGACGTGCAGGACCCCGGTGGGCGTGATGACGGCCGAACCGGAGACCGTCGCGGGCCCCCGGCCGTTGTGGTGGGACCAGCGCCTCTCCCCGGTCCCGGCGTCGAGCCCGTGCACACCGCCGTCCACGTCGAAGACCACGACGAGGTCCCCATCCCACGCGGGTGAACCCGTCAGCCGAGCGTCGCTCCGGAAGGCCCAAGCCGTCCTCGGACTCTGGGAGATGTCCGCACCCGCGTATTCGCCGGTACGGCGGGCGTTCCCGAAGGGTGTGCTCATCCCGGGCCCCTCCGCGCCGCGTCGGCGACCGTCCCGGAGCCGACCCACGACCGGACGAGCGCCGCGTGCGACAGCGGCGTCCGCACGTCGGCGACGTCCCCGTTGACCGTGTAGTCGAGCAGGACGACGTCCCCCGTCGCCCGCAGCCGCTCGACCAGGTCGCCCAGCCGGTTCTCGAGCACCCACCGGTACGTGGGCAGGTAGATCTCCCGCCGGGCCCGCTCGTACGGGACCAGTTCGTCCCCGAGCCGGTGCCCGAGCACGGGCCCGTGCCTGCGGACCGTCCGTTTGAGCCCCTTCATCGAGGTGACGCGGAACTTCGACGGGTCGACGTCGTCCCCCTCGAAGACCTTCAGCCCCTGCCACACACCCTCGACCGACGCGCTGACCGTCCCGGGCATCCCGGGGACGGGCACGTCCCCGTGCGGCCAGAACGGGCTGAACCGCACCCAGGGCTCGGGGCCCTTCGACGTCACGTCCACGACGGCCGCGCCCGGAAACTCGGCCTCCAGCGACTTCGCCCCCCGCCGCCGGCTCGCCACCCAGATCGCCATCCCCCCACCCTCCCACCCGCCCCCGACAACACGGTGCGCCCGAGTACCGCTCCGGGTACATGAACCACCATGCGAGACGAGTACGGCTCCGTGCAGGTTCGCGCCACAGGCGTCCTTATCGAGGACGGGCGGCTCCTCCTCCTGGACCAGGACACCGGAGACGGCCGCTCCTGGACGCTCCCCGGCGGGAAGGTGGAGCCCGGCGAGCCCCTCTCCGACGCGCTCGTCCGCGAGATGCGCGAGGAAACGGGCCTCGAGGTCGACCCCGTCCGCCTCCTCTACGTCTGCGACCACCTGACCGGCGGCGCCCACGTCCTGCACATCACGTTCGAGACCCGCCGCACGGGCGGCGCGCTCGGCGCCATCGCGGGCGCCGACACCCGCCCGGTCCGTGCGGTCGCGTTCGTCCCGCTCGCCGACCTGCCGGGCCTGGGCTTCGCCCAGCGGTTCGCCGATCTGGCGCAGGCGGGCTTCCCCGGCGCGGGCTCGTACATGGGCCCGAAGGCGAACATCGGCCTCTAACCCGCCCCGCACCCGCGAGTGGCCGCCGGATCAGAACGGCGGCTCGTCCGCCAACGAGGAGGTGGGGAAGTTCGCGCGCCACTCCGCCTCGCGCTTCTGCGCGGCGACGTACAGCGCCGCCGGGCCCCTTTGCCCATAGATCGTCCCCTGGTGGAGAAGGTTCTCCGCGAGGTGGAAGAGCGCTCCGGCGACCGCCTCCCGGTCACCCGAGGCCAGGGCCGCCAACGCCACCGGCGTGGACGGCACCGGCCCCCACGGATGGTCCGGCCCTCGCTCGGAAGAGGCGCTGTCCAGCGCGTTTCAGTCGGTCTCCACGAGCACCGCACGCGGATCCGGCAGTTCCCCGATCGTCACCCGACGATCATCCCAACCCGGCGCACAGATTCGAGCGTCAGCGCTTCAACGCGGCCAGCAGTGCCCGGAACACCTGGCGGTCCAACGCAAGGTGCCCGGCCTCCGGCGCCTTGGAGTCGCGTACAGCGATCTCCTCGGCAAAGCGAGCAACCTCAACACACTCGCTTCCTACCTGGGTGCCGCTATAGCTGCTCTTGCGCCACGTCGTCATCACCGAACGCCTCCATCACCTGCTTGATCAACGCTGCGGACTGATGCTCAGCAATGGCCTTGGCACTGATCCGAGCGAAGGTGATCGCAAACTCCGCGACCTCCACTGGCGACGATACAAGACGGCCACCCCCGAGGGATTCGGTGTAGACGACCTCCCCGAAGTCATCGCCGGTCACAAGCTTGAAACCGCCGTCCAACCCGGGATAAGCCCCTGTGGCGAATGTCTGCGGGATCACGTGAACGACCACATTGGGTCGGCTCGCCACGTCCAGAATGTGCGCAAGCTGTGCACGCATGATTTCTGGGCTCCCCACCGGCCAGCGCAGGGCGCTCTCACTCAGCAGCACCATGACGAACGCGGAGTCGACAATGGTTTGGCGCCCTACCCGCTCTGTGACCGCCGGGTCCGGATCCGAGGCACCCCCGCCCAGGAATAGCGCCCTGGCATAGTCCTCGGTCTGGAGGAGGCCGGTTATCAGCGTCGGCTCGAAGATCCGGATCATGCGGGCCTGCTGCTCGAAGGTCTTGTATTCGGCCAACCACTGGGGATCGTGGCCGATGCTGGCGTACCAGACCAGGAGCGAGAAGACGCCGCCTGTGTTCCATTCCTTGTCCAGGAGGGCGGCTCGTTGCCCGTCGAGGCGGTCCACGCCGTTCTCGATGCGGGAAACGGTCGCCTTGCTCGTCTTGATGACGCGGCCGACGGCCTCGCCGGAGAGACCGCGCTTGTTACGGCAGAAGCGCAGGTAGAAGGCAATGAAGTCCCACATGCTGCGCTTGGGGTCGGGGGGAGGGTTGGTCGCCACGGGCGTTCTCCACACGTCTCGTGTTGTTGCGAGTGCGCTCGGTACACACCCCAGCGTAAGCGCGTTGCGTGACTCTGTGTCGTGGTTCACACATTCTCCGACACGGAGGTCACGCGTATGTCAGGTACGGCGGTCGCGCCGGAGGTGCCCACGTTGGTGCTGGAGGCGGACGAGCGGGCGCCGGGGGCGGCTCGGCGGTTCGTGTCCGGGGTGTTCCGGGAGTTGGGGATACCCGACGACTTCACGGGGCAGCTCGTCGTCTGCGAGCTCGTCACGAACGCGCTGCGGCACGGCGCGGGCCCGATCGTGGTCCGGGTGTTCCGGGACGAGCGGGACGGGCTCGTCGTCATCGACGTCTGGGACGCCGGGACGGGACGTCCGGTGGTGCGGCCGGAGAACCACGCCGCGATGTCGGGGCGCGGGCTGCCGCTGGTGTCCGCGCTGACGCGGGCGTGGGGCGTCCGGGAGCTGAACGGGGGTGCGAAGGCGGTCTGGGCGAAGTGCGACGGCTGACCGGTCCCGTCCGTTTCCTCGTCGTCCGCTACCTGCGACGGGAGGCGATCGGGCGGATGCACGAGGCGTTCGACCTCGCCGAGCGGGGCGATGCGACGGGCGGGGTCGAGCGGTACTCCTCCGCGAGGTTCCTGTGGCTATGCGTCGAGGCCCTGTCTCGCGGGGATGTCGCCGGGCAGGGCGTCGTGCAGGATGCCGCGGAAGGTGGGGCACTCGGTGTGGCGGGGCGCGGGGCAGGCGGCGGCGTGGCGCAGGGAGTCGCGCAGGACGGCGAGTTCGGCGATCTTCCGGTCGAGTTCGTCCGCCTTTCCGGCGAGCATCTCGCGGTCGATGTCGGGGCGCCCGTCGGGGCCGAACATGCGGGCGATCTCGTCCAGGGAGAAGCCCGCGGCGCGGCCGAGGGCGATGAGGGCGAGCCGTTCCAGCACGCCGGGGTCGAACTGGCGGCGCAGGCCCCGCCGTCCGGTCGAGGCGATCAGCCCTCTGGTTTCGTAGTACCGCAGGGTCGAGGCGGGGACGCCGGCGCGCCGTGACACCTCGGCGATGTCCAGATCCATCTTGACCTCAAGTCGACTTCAAGTAGCAGAGTGTCGGGCATGGATCGCGAAGTCAAGGAGGCGGACGTGGCGGAAGAGGCGTCGCACTGGAACAGGAGCGCGGGGCAGGCGTGGGTCGAGACCCAGGACCTGATGGACGGGATCTTGAAGCCCATGGAGGAACTGCTCGTCGAGGCGGTTCCGGCCGGGGGCCGGGTGCTCGACGTCGGGTGCGGGACGGGCGCGACGACCGTGGCGGTGGCGCGGCGGTCGGACTGCACGGGGATCGACATCTCGGAGCCGATGGTCGAGGCGGCGCGGGCCCGCGCCGAGCGGGCGGGCGTCGCGGCGCGGTTCGTCCGCGCCGACGCGGAGGACCACGCGTTCGAGCCGGGGTCGTTCGACACGGTGATGTCGCGCTTCGGCGTCATGTTCTTCGGCGACCCGGTGCGGGCGTTCGCGAACCTGCGGCGGGCCACGCGGGACGAGGGCGCGCTGCGGCTCGTGGTGTGGCGCGGGGAGGAGGAGAACCCGTTCATGACGACGGCCGAGCGCGCGGCGGCGCCGCTGGTGCCGGACATCCCGGAGCGGAAGCCGGACGCCCCCGGGCAGTTCGCGTTCGCCGACGCGGGCAGGGTCCGCGGCATCCTCGAGGACGGCGGCTGGGGCGGCGTCGACGTCCGGCCGGTCGACGTGGAGTGCGTCATGCCCGAGAAGGACCTCGTCACGTACATCACGCGGTTCGGGCCGCTGGGTCTGGTGATGGACGAGGTGCCCGAGGCGGCGCGCGAGGAGGTCGTCGGAACGGTGCGGGCGGCGTTCGACCCGTACGTGCACGGCGGCGAGGTCCGGTTCACCGCGGCCCTGTGGATGATCGCCGCGCGGGCGTCCTGAGAAGCGTGAGGCCCCGTCCAGAAGACCGGGCGGGGCACCCTTCCGAGCCCCCAGGCCCCGAACGAGAAAACCCCCCGACAGAATCGGGGGGTTCCGGGGGGTCGCCCCCCCGAGCAAGCACTGCGGGCCCCGGCGAAGCCGAAACCCGAAGGGTTCGGCGAGCAGGCGTGGCCGCCTCGGCTCCCGCGATTGGACTCGAACCAATAACCTGCCGGTTAACAGCCGGCTGCTCTGCCGATTGAGCTACGCGGGATCGTTGCGTGCGTCGGGGGTTTCGGTCCCCCTCGGCGCGTCTAGGTTAGCGCATCTCGGGGGTGGTTCGCGCACGTGTCATGGGTGGCGGCGGCGATCGTGGGTATGGGCTCCGGCATCATCCGCTCTTACCCGGGGGTTGGAACCACCATGAAGCACCGCATGACGTTCATCGCGGGCGCCGCGATCGGCTACGTCCTCGGGACGAAGGCCGGTCAGGAGCGCTACGAGCAGCTCAAGCGGTTCACGCGGCAGTTGCAGGAGAACCCGAACGTGCAGGAGGCCACCGGCATGCTGCGGGCCAAGGGCGAGGAGTTCGCCGGGGCCGCGAAGAGCAAGGCCGGGAACATGCGCGGCGCGAAGGGGCAGGTGCCGGAGCAGGCCGAGCACCAGGAGCGCCCGACCGTCCATCCCGGCTGAGGGGCCCGGCTACAGGCCCGTCTGGCGCCGCAGGTCCTCGAGGATCTGCTCGGCGCGGGCGCGCAGGCCCGGGTCGTCCGGGTCGAGGCCCGCGTCGAACACGAACGTCCAGCGCACGTCGCCGCCGGTGGCCGGGCGCCGCCCGGCGATGCGGACCCCGCCGCCGCCCGGCAGCTCGGCCCGGTGGCTGACGGCGACGGTCGCGGTGACGCGCTCGCGGATCGTCTCCGGGACGGACCCGGGCTCGGTGAGCCGCACGTGGTGCGCGGCGCGGGAGGTCTCGGTGACGTGCAGCCAGCCGTCCTTCCACGCGGCGGTGTCGACGCGCTCGTAGGGGATGCGGGCGAACCCGCCCTCGGGGGTCGGCAGGTGCAGGGCCGTCGTCGTGGCGGCGACGTGCGAGCCGCCGCGGGTGGGGGCGTGGGCGAGGACGCGCTCGCCCCGCTCGAGCGGGAGCGCGGCGCGGAGGTCGGCGGGCAGGGAGCCCCGGAGAAGGCGCATGCCCCGAATGTAGGCGATCAGGCGGCGCGCGGGGCCCGGCGGGCGCCGAGGAGGTCGAGGACGAGCGCGGCCGACCACGAGTGGTCGTGGCCGCCGCGGCCGGAGCCGTCGAAGGGGTCGAAGAACTCGCGGAAGCCCGACTGCCGGACGAGCCGGAGCGTGGAGCCGTAGAGGAGGTCGGCGACGACGGGGAGCCCGTGGACGAGCGCGCCGTACCAGAGCAGCCAGTTGGTGCTGATCCAGGTGGGCCCGCGCCAGTAGCCGGTGCGGTCGAACGCCGGCGACTGGATGTCGCACGTGGGGACGGGGTACCCGGCGGCCCCGGCGAAGCGGGCGGACAGCAGCAGGTCGACGAGGGACCGGACGATCGGGGCGGGCAGTTCGGGATCGAGCAGGGGCCCGAACGCGGTGATCGTCACGGTGGGCAGCAGCCGCCCGCCGCGCAGGTCGCGGGCGCGGAAGCAGCCGGTGTCGGGGTCCCAGAGGCGGTCGATGAGGGCCCGGTGGACGCGCGCGGCGCGTTCCCGGTGGGGCGCGGGGTCGGCGCCGGCGATCTCGGCGAGTTCGGCGAGCGCGTGCGTGGACGCGAGGTAGGCGGCGTTGACGAGCGGGTCCTCGACGGCGAACGGGTGCGCCTCCCGGATGTGGCCGGGGCTGTAGGCGGTGTCGCGGAGCAGGGTGACGAGCCGGACGTACCGGTCGTAGTCCTCGCCGGTGGGGAGCGCGCGGGGGCCGCGGGCCGGCGCGAAGGCGTCCGGCGGCAGTTCGAGGGCGCCGAGCGGACGGTCCCAGGCGGGGCTGTTGTCGAGGCCGGACTCCCACGGGTGGCAGATCGCGATGAGGCCGCTCGACTCCAGGTCGCGCACCTGGGCGAGGTAGCGGTGCTGGGCGGCGAGCATCGGGTAGATGCGGGCGGCGAACGCGGCGTCGGGCGCGGCCCGGTGCAGGCGCAGGGCGACGAGGGCGTGCAGCGGCGGCTGGGTGATGCCGGACGTGCGGACGCCGCGGGGCGCGGCGAGCTGCCGGTCGCTGCACCACAGCTCGGGGCCGGGGAAGAACGCGCGCCGGTCGAGGTCGGGGTTGAACACGATGTGCGGGAGCATCCCGTCGGCCCACTGGCCGCGGAACAGCGACAGCAGCTCGCGGCGGGCGCGGTCGGGGCGGTGCCGGGCGAGGCCGAGGGCGGCGAACGCCGAGTCCCAGCTCCACTGGTGCGGATACAGGCCGGGCGACGCGGCGGTCGCGGCGCCGGTCCAGTTGGCGTCCAGCACGCACGCCGCGGCCTGCCACAGCGCCGTCTCGTCTCCGGTCAGCCGGGAGCTCATGTGTCCGTGCGGCCCTCCTCACTGACGATTGTGACGCCATATCGGTGCCGCGACGAGACCCCCGCGAAGGTCGGTTCTCCACGGTTCACGGGGAAGGCCCGTGATTTTTCACGGCGCGGCGGCGCGCGACAGGAGCCATTCCGCGATCTCCTGCCCCGCCAGGACGCCCGCGGACGCCGTGACGCTCGTGTTCGGGGACGTCCGGCCGGCGGCGTGCAGTTCGCCGTGGGCGGGACGGACGGCGGCGTCGGCGGCGTCGAGGAGTTCGGCGTCGAGGAGGGAGTCGCCAGCGGCGAGCGCGGTGGCGGCGCCGGTGCGGCGGGCCACCTCCGCGGCGGCGGCGGCCTTGGTGAGGCCGGCCGGCAGGCAGTACACCTTGCGGCCCTGCAGGGACGTACGCCAGCCGCGGTCGGCGCACCAGCCGGCGAGGTCGTCCACCCAGCCGGCGGGGAGCGCGGCGCGGTCGACGACGGCGTAGGCGAACAGGTCGGAGGCGGTGCGGCGCTTGAGCACGAAGTCGCCCGAGACGCCGGTGAGGTGCGCCCGCACCTCGGCGAGCGGCGCGCACCCGGCGGACAGCCGCGACCGGACGAGCGCGGACCAGTCGGCGTCGTCGGCGCCGTCCACGAGGAGGTGCCCGCCGTTCGCGCAGATCGCGTACGCCGGCGGCTTCTCGAGGAGGCGGACGCGGCGGTACTGCTCGGGCGTGCGCGTCGTGGCGGGGACGAACACCGCGGCGGCGGCGAGCGCCTCCACGGTGCGGGCCGCGGACTCCGTCATGTAGGAGAGCGGCTTCCCCTGGTAGAACTCGACGCACAGGAGGCGCGGCATCGCCTCGTCCGGGCCGTCCAGGGCGAACGCGGCCTGCGAGTAGATGAGCGTGCGGTCCAGGTCGGAGCACACCAGGACGGTCACTGAACGGCCCCCTTGCCGAACTTGGGGTGGATGAAGCCCATGCAGGCGTACGGGAACGCGTCCGGTGCGGCCTCCTCGACGGGGACGCCCCGTTCGCGGGCGAGGAGCCGGATGTGCCGCACTTCCGGGCCCGCGTCGGACCGGATCATGATCTTCCAGGGGACGCGCCGCAGCAGCACGCGGGTCGTCTCCCCGATCCCCGGTTTCACGAGGTTGAGGTCGTCGGTGCCCTGCGCGCGCGCCCAGCGCCGGACGGCCTCCCAGCCGGACCAGTCGGGCGTGCGGTCGGCGGCGCGGAGGCCGGGCAGGTCCTTCGCGACGCGCTCGGCGACGTCGTCGAAGCGGGCGCGGACGGTGTCGAGGAACAGCGCGGAGACGTCGTCGGCGGCGAGGCCGGCGTAGAACTTGGCGCCGTGGAAGTCGCCGGGCCCGATCAGGTCGGCGTTCAGGACGGTCCGGCTGACCAGGCCGGACACCGTCGAGTTCAGGCAGGCGGACGGGATGAGGAAGTCGTCGCGGGTGCCGTGCAGCGGCGTGCAGCGCCCGGGGTCGGCCAGGACGGCGAGGTCGGGGCGGAACCCGGTCCCGCGGAGCGCCGCGGTGAGTTCCCGGGTGATCGCGCCCTTGCCCGTCCAGCCGTCGACGAACATCACCGCGGACGGGTCGTGGCGGTCGGCGAGGTACCGGAGGGCGACGGTGTCGATGCCCCGGGCGCGGACGATGCTGATCGCGTAGTGCGGCAGGTCGAGGCCGTGCGCGAACCGCGCCCAGTGCCGCATCAGGATCCCGACGGGGGTCCCGGCGCGGGCGAGCGAGACGAGGACGGCGTCCGGGCCGCGCTCGGCGAGGACCAGTTCGGTGACGAGGCCGGTCGCGTAGGCGAGGCGCTCGGCGGAGGCGTCCAGCGCCTCGTGGAACAGCCGCCGGTACTCGGGGCCGGGCTGGTACTCGACGGGCAGCGACTCCGCGTAGTGGGCGCGGCCCGCCTGGATCGCGGCCTCGCGCTCCTCGGTGGGCGCCTCCAGCTCCGCGTGGGAGAGGTCCTTGAGCAGCCACGCGACGTCCGCGGCGGGGTAGCTGCCGAAGTCCGGGCCGTGCAGCGGCTTCACGCTTCCCTCCCGCGGGACGGGACGGCGGCGACCGTCACCGGGGCGAGCGCGCGCAGCCGGGGCAGGAGGCCGCCGGCGAGGGCGCCGGTGTCGCCCGCGTCGTCCACCGCCAGCACGATGCGGTCGAACCTCGGCGACACGTTGTAGGCGTACCGCTCCCCCGGCCCGTCGGCGGGGTCGTCGTGCGCGGGGAACGCGAGGCGGGTGCGGATGGCGTACCCGGGGTCGTCCACGGCGAGGACGGGCGAGCGCGTCGTCGTCGAGTACCGGACGTCCGCGTCCGGCAGGGCGTCCGCGAGCGCCTCGGCGAGGCGCAGCGGCGCGTACATCAGCTCCTCGAAGCCGAGGACGAGCACGCGGGAGAAGCCGTCGCCGGGCCCGCCCGCGAGCCCGTCCGCGATGGCGTCGGCCATGCGCGGCAGGTCCTTCTCCAGGCGCGCGCGGTGCCGGGGCAGGAAACCGTGGCGGCCGCCGTCGGGCAGGCCGGGCGGCCAGTCGAGCCGCACCCGCGTCACGGGGAACGCGGCGGCGGGGGCCGGCGGGGCCGCCGCGGGTTCGGCGAGGCCCGCCGCGAGGGCCTGCCCCGCCTCCAGGATGCCGTCGGGCAGCTCGACGCGCCCCCCGGCGAGCGCGACGGCGTCGATGCGGGCGCCCAGGCGGGCGGCGAGCGCGGCCGTGCGGGCCCGGTCGGCGTCGTCCCGCAGGTCGACGAGGGCGGCCACGACGTAGCGGCGGCGGGGGCGGACGGCGTGCAGCGCCTCGATCGTGTTCAGGACGGTGCGTCCGGTCGACAGCTCGTCGTCCACGAGGACGACCGGGACGTCGCGGTCGAGGTCGGCGGGGTCGGCGGGGAGCAGGAGGTGGCTCGTGGCGTGGCTGTGCTCCTCCTCGAATCCGCCGTACGCGGTGAATCCGGGGACCGGACGGCGCGTGGAGTGCAGGTAGTAGGCGCCGCCCAGGGCGTCCGCCACGGAGTGCCCCAAGGCGGTCGCCGTCTCCGCGTAGCCGAGCACGATCGCGTCCAGCGGTTCCCGGGGCTCGCACAGGACGTCCCGTAGCGCGGCCGCCGCTCCCGGTGCGCCGCCCAAGGCGTCCGGGAGGAACGCACCCGCACGGGACGGCACGTCCACATCGCGCAGGCGCGCGCGCACGAGATCGCCCAGCAGCAGGCCCGCCCCGTACACCAGGCGCGGGTCGGTGGGGACGTGCTTGCCCAGCACCGCCGACACCAGCAGGTGCGCGCGGCGCGGGTTCCGGCGGACCGCGAGCCCGACGAGGTCGGACAGCCCGACGCCGACCGGGCGCGCGCCGTCGGACAGCCGCACGCCGAGCCGTTCCGCGACCCACGTACCGGCCCACGTCATCCCGGGTCGCCTCCCTGCGTTCCGCGTCACCGCACGTCGGCCGCTTCGAGCAGCTCGACGAACGTGACGTCCTCGGCCGCGACGCCGAACACCCGGGCGCGCAGCATCAGCCGCTCCGCCCACGCCCGGTGCGGCTTGGCCTCGTTCATCTTGTTGGCGTAGGCGCTCGCCATCGCCCCGCCCCCGGCGACGCCGAGGATGTCGGCGGCGTCGCAGTACTCCTCGTGCGTGACGACCGACAGCGCGTGGACGGCCGCGACGTGGCTCGGGTGGATCACCGTCTTGCCGGTGAGGCCGTTCGCCTTGTCGAGGTGCACCTCGCGGATCAGCCCGTCCAGGTCGGAGGTGATGAGCCGCTGCCGCAGCGGCGCGGCCCGCTGCTCGTCGAACGGGGTGCGGCGCAGCTGCGGCTTGAACATCCGCTCGCCCGCCGCGAAGTACTCCCAGACCGGCCCGGTGATCACGAACCCGGTGCCGTCGGCGCGGCCGAGGACGTTGACGACGTCGCTGATCACGCCCGCGACGGGCCGGATGTCGTAGATGGTGAGGTCCGGGGGGCGGCGCAGCCCGTACGCGGCGGACATGTCGGTGGCGCCGATCCGGACCGCGAGGACCCGGTCGCGGTGCTTGGCGAGCAGCCGCGCGATGTCGTCCAGGATCGCGGCGCGCGTCTCGGCGTACACCGTCTCGGGGCTCTCGATGACCGGCATCGCCAGCAGCCGCAGGCCCGTCCGGGCCGCGGTGTCGGCGACGGCGTCCAGGAACGCTCCACCGGTGGACGGGGCGAACTTCGGCAGCACGAACCCGGTGACCAGCTCGGCGGCGTCGCCGAGCCGGTCGATCAGGTCCCCGATCTGCCGGGGGTCGCGGACGCGGACGAACAGCAGCGGCGCCGCGGCGCCGCGCGCGTGCAGGCCCGCGAACGCGTCGATCAGGTTGGCCTCGCCCCGGGCGACGTCGAAGTCGCCGATCGCGTCCTCCAGGCACACGACCATGCTCTTCACCCCGCGCCGCGCGGCCTTCACCATGTCGTCGGCGAGGGTCGGGCGGGTGGCCGGGGCGTAGAGCGTCGCGCCGAGCGCGACGGCCAGCACCGCGGGGTCGTCGTGCCGGGTGAACGGCCGCGGGTGCCGGTAGAACAGGTGCTTGCGGCGGGCGGCGTCGACATGGTCGAAATGCCGCATCGCCGGCCGCCGCGCGCACGCGTCCGGTGGGGCGGGGCGTTCCGTGCCGGGGTGGTGCATGCCCGTCACGGCCGCCGGTTCGGGTCGTTCACAGGTGCGCCGACACGGCGGGCAGCAGGTGCTGGAAGGTCCGCCCGGTCGCGGTCGCGCCGATCGCCGTCATCGACCAGCCGCTCCCGTCCCGGGACACCTTCGCCATGATCTGCGCGTTGTGCCGGCCGCCCTCGCTCAGCTCGTACCGGGCGATCTCCTGCCCGGTGCTCTCGTCCACCAGCCGGCAGAACGCGTTCGCGATCTGCGAGAAGTCCTGGCCGGTGAACGAGTTCACGGTGAAGACGAGCTGCTGGACGTTGTCGGGGACGCGCTGCAGGTCGACGTTGATGACCTCGTCGTCGCCCTCGCCCTCCCCGGTCAGGTTGTCGCCGGTGTGCTGCACGGCCCCGTCCTTGCTCCGCAACTGGCGGAACCACACCTGGTCGGCGAGGTTCCCGGCGGCGTCGAACAGCAGGCACGACGCGTCCAGGTCGATGGACTGGGCGCGGCTCTTGCCGAACAGGCCCTTCTTCGCGACGGCGTCCCAGCCCAGGCCCATCCGGACTCGGGTGAGGCTGCCGCCCCCCGTCCGACGACCCACGCGAATCCCGCATCGATCACCGAAGGAGCCGACGATGTCGATCTCGCTGCAGAAGGGGCAGAAGGTCTCGCTGGCCAAGCCCGGGGTCAGACCTTTCCGGCGTGGAGTTCCTTGTCCTCGCCGGAGGCGCCGGCCGCGCCGTCGTCGGACCCCCGGTTGCGCAGCACCGAGCTGACGAACGCGGCGATGATCAGGCCCGCGCCGAGCCCGCCGGTGATCCACTCGGGGACGTGGCCGCCGATGCCGATGAGCATGCAGACGGCGAGCGCGCCGATCGCCCAGTGGGCGCCGTGCTCCAGGTACACGTAGGTGTGCAGGGTGCCCTTGCGGACGAGGAACACCGTGAGCGACCGGATGTACATGGCGCCGATGCCGAGGCCGAGCGCGATGACGATCGGGTCGGTGCTGATCGCGAACGCGCCGATGACGCCGTCGAAGCTGAACGAGGCGTCCAGCACCTCCAGGTAGAGGAACAGGAAGAAGCCGGCCTTGCCGGTGGCCTTGGCGAGGTCGCTCGGCCCGCGCCGGATGGTGACCTCGTCCTCGGGGCCTTCGTCGTCCTCGTCGAGGTCCAGGTCGCTCGCCTCGGAGAACAGCTCGCCGAGCCCGTTGACGAGGATGTAGGTCACCATGCCGAGCACCCCGGCGATCATGACCTCGCCGGGGTCGTCGGCCCAGATCGAGGCGACCAGCACGAGGGCGCCGCCGGCGATGACGACGGGGAGCTGGTCCAGCCGGCCCATGACGCCGAGCGGCTTCTCCAGCCACACCAGCCAGTGGATGTCGCGCTCCTCGAACACGAAGTTCAGGAACAGCATCATCAGGAACATGCCGCCGAACGCCGCGATGGTCGGGTACGCCTGCTCCATCAGGTGGTGGTACCGGTCGGAGTCGTTCAACGCCAGGTCGAACGCCTCGATCGGCCCGAGCCGGGCGGTGATCCCCACGATGACGAGCGGGAACACCAGCCGCATGCCGAACACCGCGATGGCGATGCCGATCGTCAGGAAGATCTTCTGCCAGAAGGGGCTCATCCGGTCGAGCACCTTGGCGTTAACGACGGCGTTGTCGAACGACAGGGAGATCTCGAGGACGGCCAGGACCGCGACGAGCGCGAGCCCCGTGGGCCCGCCGTAGAAGAAGGCGGCCACGAGGCCCGCGGCCGTGACGCCGAAGGACCACCCGAAGGTGCGAAGAATCATGCGCGTATTTCTGCTAGTCAGTTGGTCCGGACGGGGTCTCGCCCGGCTCGCGGGGGCGGCCGGCGGCCGGCCCGCGTCGCGGTCGGCCGGTTCCGGTCAGCCGACGTTGACGCCGAAGTCCATGGCGATGCCCGCCAGGCCCGAGGCGTACCCCTGGCCGACGGCCCTGAACTTCCACTCACCGTTGTGACGGTACAGCTCTCCGAACACCATCGCGGTCTCGGTCGAGGCGTCCTCGGTCAGGTCGAAGCGCGCCAGCTCGGCGTCGTCGGCCCGGTTGACGATCCGGATGAAAGCGTTGCGGACCTGCCCGAAGTTCTGGCCGCGGGAGTTCCCGTCGTAGATCGACACGGGGAACACGATCCGCTCGCACTCGGCGGGCACCCCGGTGAGGTCGACGTTGACGACCTCGTCGTCGCCCTCGCCCTCACCGGTCAGGTTGTCGCCGGTGTGCTCGACCGAGCCGTCCGGGCTCGTCAGGTTGTTGAAGAACACGAAGTGCTGGTCGGACAGCACCTTCCCGGACGCGCCGAGCATCAGCGCGGACGCGTCCAGGTCGAAGTCGGCGCCGGTGGTGGCCCGGACGTCCCAGCCGAGGCCGACGGCGACCGCCGTGAGATTGGGCGCGGCCTTCGTCAGCGAGACGTTGCCGCCCTTGGCGAGTGAGACACCCATGTTCGGGCCACCCCTTCCGTGCAGACTGATCGGTTCCTGCGACGCTCGAGCGAGCGGTCAGATGTTGACCCCGAAGTCCGACGCGATCCCGGCGAGGCCGGACGCGTAGCCCTGGCCCACGGCGCGGAACTTCCAGTCGGTCCCCGCGCGGTACAGCTCGCCGAAGACCATCGCCGTCTCCATGGAGGCGTCCTCCGAGAGGTCGTAGCGGGCCAGCTCGGTGCCGTCGGCCTGGTTCAGCACGCGGATGTAGGCGTTGCGGACCTGCCCGAAGTTCTGGCCGCGGGAGTCCCCGTCGTAGATCGACACGGCGAACGCGACCCGCTCGGCGGTGCCCGGCATCGCGCCGAAGTTGACGTTCAGCCGCTCGTCGTCGCCCTCCCCGGCGCCGGTCGTGTTGTCGCCGCTGTGCTCCACCGCGCCGTCCGGCGTGCGGAGGTTGTTGAAGAACACGAAGTGCTGGTCGGTGATGATCTTGCCGGACGCGTCCAGCACGAGCGCGGACGCGTCGAGGTCGAAGTCGGTCCCGGTGGTGGTGCGCAGGTCCCAGCCCAGGCCGACGGTCACCGCCGTCAGCCCCGGCGCCTGCTTGGTGAGCGAGACGTTGCCGCCCTTGCTGAGACTGACGCCCACAGGTTCCTCCAAGATCGCTGTCGTCACCGGACGCACCACTGTTCGTACGGGCGTCCAGGTATATCGACGTAGCAGCGATGCTATCCGTTCCCATCCGGCCGCCGGCATTACCGGAGAGGCGGTCCGCTGCGCGACACTGGGCAGTGGACGAAGGGAGGCGGCGTTGCGGGGCGACCAGCGCAGGCGAGGCCGGGGGGCGCAGGAGGCGGCGGCGGCGATCGAGGCGAAGGAGGCGGCGGCGTCCGCCTTCTACGACATGGACCAGGCGCAGAAGTTCATCGACGGCCGCGTCACCGTCTTCGAGGATCTGGACGCCCGCGCGGCCGAGCCGGCGCGCCGCGAGTTCGCGCGCCTGTCGGAGGCCGCGGACTCCGCCGCCCACGCCTACATCTCCGTCGTCGACGCGCACGACGTGGGCGACCAGGACCGGTCGCCGGCGCAGTACGACGCCGCGCGGCGCGCGTTCACCGGCTGCGAGGAGCGGCTGCGGAAGGCCGCCCGCGACCTGAACGGGTTCGCCGAGCGGCTCTCCCCCCAGATGGCGCGGCTGGAGTCGGCCCTCGACCTGCTCCCGCCGAAGCTGGCGGCCGCGCGGGACGCGGTGGCCGCCGCCGAGGCCGCGGTGGCGGCGGCGCGGGAGGCCGGGATGGACGCCTCCGACCCGGCGGCCGAGCTCGACCGGGCCCGCGAGTCCCTCGGCGTCCTGTCGTCCCGCGGCCTCGGCGGGCTCGGGCTGGACGGCGCGCTGCGCCGGGCCGAGGAGGTCCGGGAGGCCGCCGAGCGGGCGCGGGAGGCCGCGGCCGAGCTGCCGAAGCAGGGCGAGAAGGTCCGCAACTCGCTGAACTCCGTCAAGACGCGGGTGGACGTCGTCGCGAACCGGGTCGAGACGGTCCGGGGGGCGATGCGGACGATGCTGCGCCGCTACTCGCAGGCGTGCTGGCAGGACCTGCGCGGCGCGCCCGAGGCGATCGAGGCGGGGGTGGGGCGCGCCCGGGAGCGGCTGGACGAGGCCGCCGAGCACGCCGCCCGCGGCGAGTGGAAGCAGGCGCAGCGGGCGCTGACCGCCGCCCGCACCGAGCTGAACGCCGCCGACCGCCGCGCGGGCCAGGTGACCGGGCGGGTCGAGAGCCTCGCGGAGGTCGCCGCCGACCCGGGCGCGCCCGTCGAGGGCGTCCGGTTCGCCGTGCGGGACGCGCAGCGCCTCGCCGTCGCGCAGCCGGGCGGCGCGGCGCCGCACCACGCGCGCGTCCTGGACGGGCTCGTGGAGCGCCTGGAGCGGGCGCCCGAGCGGCTCACCGGGACGCACCCCGACTACTGGGCGTACCTGCGGGAACTGGAGTCGATCAAGACGGCGGCGGGCGACGTCGTCACCCGCATCCGCGAGGAGCGCGCCGCCCGGGGGTGACTCCGGGCGGGCCGGGGTCAGCGCGGACGGTCGTGCAGGCCCATCGTCAGGTTCCGCGCGGCCATCGGCGGGCCGCCGGGGCCGGCGTCCTTGTACGGCGGGACCTGCCCGTGCTGCTGCGCGTGCTGCGGCGGGGGCGGCGCCTGGTCGCGGGGCTGCGCGGCGGGCTCGGCCCACACGGCGGTGCCGTAGGCGCAGACCTCGTACGCGCCGCCGCCGATCGGGGCGGTGTCGAAGCGCATGCCGACGACCGAGTTGGCGCCCCTGCGGCGGGCCTCCTCGCCGAGCCGGTCCACCGCCTCGCGGCGGGCCGCGGCCAGCCCGGCGGCCGGCCGCTCCCCGGTCACCCGGAAGGTGGAGCTGCTGCCGGCGGGCCCGGGCTGCGGCGCCGCGCCCCGGTCGGCTTGGACGGCCGTGCCCAGGACGTCGCCGAGCACGCTGCGGATCTCGAAGCCCGCCAGGCCGTCAGTGGTCACGATCAGCATGGCCACAACGGTAATCGACGGGACGGACGAAACGCGACGTTCGTCCCCGCCCGGCCGCCGGTTCCGGTGGCCGGATCCCGCCGCGTCCCCGGCGCGGGCGGGCGCGCCGGGCGCGCGCCGGCCCGGTGCCCGCCCGCCCGGGGCCGGGATTCACTCGAGGTACTCCCGCAGCATCTGCGCGCGGGACGGGTGCCGCAGCTTCGCCAGCGTCTTCGACTCGATCTGGCGGATCCGCTCGCGGGTGACGCCGAACTCCCGGCCGACCTCCTCCAGCGTGCGGGGGTGGCCGTCGGTCAGGCCGAAGCGCAGCTGGATGATGCGCTGCTCCCGTTCCGACAGCGTGCCGAGGATGTCCTCGAGCTGGTCCTGCAGCAGGATGAACGCCGCGGCCTCGATCGGGACGACGGCGTCCGCGTCCTCGATGAAGTCGCCGAGGTCGGAGTCCTCCTCGCCGATCGGCGACTGCAGCGACACCGGCTCCTGGGAGATCCGCTGGATCTCCACGACCCGGACCGGGGACAGCCCCATCTCCAGGCCGATCTCCTCGGGCGTCGGCTCCCGCCCGAGGTCCTGGTGGAGCTGGCGCTGCACGCGGACGAGCTTGTTGATCGTCTCCACCATGTGCACCGGGATCCGGATCGTCCGGGCCTGGTCGGCGATGGCCCGGGTGATCGCCTGGCGGATCCACCACGTGGCGTAGGTGGAGAACTTGAACCCCTTCGTGTAGTCGAATTTCTCGACCGCCCGGATGAGTCCGAGATTTCCCTCCTGGATCAGGTCGAGGAACAGCATTCCCCGGCCGACGTAGCGTTTGGCGATCGAGACCACCAGCCGCAGGTTGGCCTCGATCAGGCGTTGCTTCGCCCGTCTGCCCTCGCGGGCGAGCAGGTCGAGGTCGATCCGTTCGCCGCGGTCGAGGACGGCGGCGCGCGCCGCCTTCTCCTCCGCGAACAGTCCCGCCTCGATCGACTTCGCGAGTTCTACTTCATCTTCTGCCGTGAGCAGCGGTACGCGACCGATTTCTCTCAGATAGATCCGGACCAGGTCGCTCGTCGGCGCCCGCTTGCCGAGGTCTCCCTCATCAACCCGCGCGACGTCCTCGTTCTCCTGCTGGGGTTCGAGGACGTCCACCCCCTGCTCCGCGAGCATCCGGACCACCCGCTCCAGCGAGTCGTCCGGCAAGTCCGAGCGGTCGAGCGCGGCAGCGACGTCCGCGACGGTCACACCGCCGCGCTCTCTACCACGTGCGACGAGGTCCGCCACCTGATCAACCGATGGCGCCTCGCTAGGCAGCACCGAAGGGCTCACGCAGACAGTTTGCGATAAATGCGGCCTAGATCACAGGACCCATTTTGCCGGTGCTTGACTCACTGCGCTCCAAGACCGCGCTCACGCAACACCCGTCGCTGCTGCTCAAGCGCCACAAGATCGCCGAAGAGCCGGTTGTACTCTTCCGGGTTCTCGGCCGGATTCAGCCGCCCGAGTTTAGATTTCGCGTCGGCGATCATGCGGGTGAGCTGGCGTTCCTGGATTCGGGCCAGCAGTTCCGCGGCATAACGGTCGTCCGCTTCGGATGCGGACCGTACCGGCTCGACTCCGAGCATGGTGATCAGGTCCCTGACCTCGCTCACGCAACACCCGTCGCTGCTGCTCAAGCGCCACAAGATCGCCGAAGAGCCGGTTGTACTCTTCCGGGTTCTCGGCCGGATTCAGCCGCCCGAGTTTAGATTTCGCGTCGGCGATCATGCGGGTGAGCTGGCGTTCCTGGATTCGGGCCAGCAGTTCCGCGGCATAACGGTCGTCCGCTTCGGATGCGGACCGTACCGGCTCGACTCCGAGCATGGTGATCAGGTCCCTGACCGCGCTCACGCAACACCCGTCGCTGCTGCTCAAGCGCCACAAGATCGCCGAAGAGCCGGTTGTACTCTTCCGGGTTCTCGGCCGGATTCAGCCGCCCGAGTTTAGATTTCGCGTCGGCGATCATGCGGGTGAGCTGGCGTTCCTGGATTCGGGCCAGCAGTTCCGCGGCATAACGGTCGTCCGCTTCGGATGCGGACCGTACCGGGTCGACGGCCGGACGGGCGGGCGCCGCCGGGCCCGCCGGGCCGCCGCCGGGACCGCCGGGACCGCCGTCGCGGCCGCCGCCGTTCCGGCCGTTCGGGGCGCCGCCCGGACCGTTCCGCCGGGGGTCGCCGGGCCGGCCGCCGCGCCCGTTCGCGCCGCCGCCGTGCCGCCGGGCCGCCAGCTCGCGGACGCGGCGCAGCACGAACTGCTCGTCCATGATGCCGAGCCACCGGTCCAGGTTGATCGCGTACATGTGGCGGCGGGACCGGTCCTTGATCGCGGCGACGACCGGGGCCGCGGCGTCCAGCGCGGCGAGCCGCCCCTCGACGGTGTCGAGGTCGTGCCGCTCGATCGCGCTGCGCACCGCGAACTCGAACAGCGGCACCCGGGACGCCACCAGGTCGCGGACGGCCGCGTCGCCGTGCCGGATGCGCAGGTCGCACGGGTCGAGGCCGTCCGGCTGGACGGCCACGAACGTCTGGCTGACGAACTTCTGCTCGTCGTCGAACGCCCGCAGCGCCGCCTTCTGCCCCGCCGCGTCGCCGTCGAACGTGAAGATCACCTCGCCGCGGAACTCGTCCTGGTCCATCAGGAGGCGGCGCAGCACCTTGATGTGGTCGTCGCCGAACGCGGTGCCGGACGTGGCGATGGCCGTCTCGACGCCCGCCAGGTGGCAGGCCATCACGTCGGTGTAGCCCTCGACCACCACGGCCTGCCGCCGCCGCGCGATCGCCTTCTTGGCGAGGTCGGCCCCGTACAGGACCGAGCCCTTGTGGAAGAGCGGCGTCTCGGGGGTGTTGAGGTACTTGGGGCCGTCATCGTCGTCGTACAGGCGCCGCGCGCCGAACCCGATGACGTCGCCGCCGAGGTCGCGGATCGGCCACATCAGCCGGCCGCGGAACCGGTCCATCGGCCCGCGCCGCCCCTCCTTGGCGAGGCCGCCCGCGACGACGTCCCGGTCGGCGAAGCCGCGGCCGCGCAGGTGCCGGACGAGGCCCTCCCACTCGCGCGGCGCGAACCCGACGCCGAACCGGGCGGCGTCGGCGGGCTCGAAGCCTCGCTCGGACAGGAACCGGCGGGCGATCTCGCCCTCGGGCGCGGCGAGCCGCTCGGCGTAGAACTCGGCGGCGGCCTTGTGCGCCTCCAGCAGCCGGGCACGCTGCCCGCCGTCCTGGCGGGGGCCGCGCCGCCCGTCGTCCTCGTAGCGGAGCTGGATGCCGGCCTGCGACGCGAGCCGCTCCACCGCTTCGGAGAACGACAGGTGGTCGATCTCCTGGACGAACTTGATGACGTCGCCGCCCGCCTCGCAGCCGAAGCAGTAGTACAGGCCGCGCGAGGGCGTCACGTTGAACGACGGGGACTTCTCGTCGTGGAAGGGGCACAGGCCCTTCAGGTTGCCGCCGCCCGCACTGCGAAGCTGCAGGTACTCGCCGATCACGGCGTCGATGGACGAGCGCTCGCGGACGAGCGCGATGTCCTCATTGCGAATACGGCCTGCCACGTCGATGGAGTCTACGGCCGGGCGACGACATCCGAGGCATCCCGCCGGGAACGGGCGGCGGGCCGCCCCCGCGGGGCGGCGCCGCGCCGGTGGCCGGACCCGGCCCGGTTAACCGTCGGTAACCCGGTGGCGGCTCTGGACAACCGGGACCGGTGCGCGGTGAGATGGCGGACCGAGATTTTGCCCACCCCCAGGCGGACCCGATGACGGATGTTGTGCTGGACGGCGTCGAGAAAATCTATCCCGGCGGGCACGCCGCCGTCCGGAACGTGCGGCTCCGGATCAACGACGGCGAGCTGTTCGTCCTGCTGGGCCCGTCCGGATGCGGCAAGTCGACGATCCTGCGGATGATCGCGGGCCTGGAGGAGATCACCTCCGGCGACCTGCGGCTGAACGGCTCGGTGGCGAACGAGCTGACGCCCCGCGAGCGGAACGTCGCCATGGTGTTCCAGGAAGGCGCGCTGTACCCGCACCGCACCGTCAAGGGGAACATGATGTTCCCGCTGGAGGTGTCGGGGGACGACCGCGCCGAGGCGTCCGCGCGGGTGGTGGAGCTGGCGCGCGCGCTGGGCCTGAACACGATGATCGACCGGCTGCCGCGCACGCTGTCGGGCGGGCAGCGGCAGCGCGCCGCGATCGGCCGGGCGCTGGTCCGCGAGCCGTCGCTGTTCCTGATGGACGAGCCGCTGTCCAGCCTCGACGCGGGGCTGCGCACGGAGCTGCGGGTGGAGATCTCCGCGCTGGTGCGCTCCAGCCGCACCACCACGGTCTACGTCACGCACGACCAGGTCGAGGCGATGACGATGGCCGACCGCATGGCCGTCCTGCGCGACGGGGTGCTCGAGGACGTCGGCACGCCCGAGCAGATCTACGAGGACCCGGCGACCGTGTTCGTCGCGGCGTTCCTCAGCTCGCCGCCGATCAACCTGCTGCGGGCGACGCTGTGGGCGGTCGAGGGCGAGGGCCTGCGGCTCGACTTCGGCGCGCAGCGGCTGCTGCTCCCGTGGGATGACCCGCGGGCGTCCTGGCTGATCAGCCAGCACGGCCGCCCGGTCATCGTGGGGATCCGCCCGGACACGCTGACGCCGATCGCGCCGGGCGCGCCCGCCGCGCCGGGCACCGTCCTGTCGGGGCAGGTCCGCTCGCTGGAGTTCCACGGGCACGAGTGGCTCGCCTACGCCGGGGCGGGGATCCCGGTCGTGGACGCGAACCAGGTGGGGCGTCCCGTCCGCGCCGGGTACGCCGAGCCGGAGCGGCCGGGGATCCGCGGCCGGGTGCGGACGATGCTGGGCCGCCCCGCCGCGGACGCCGCGCCGCCGGAGGAGGAGCACGCGGGCCACCACCGGCGCTCCGACCTCGTCTTCCGGATCGGTTCCGGCCGGCGGCCGAACCCGGGCGACCGCGTGGCGCTGACCGTCGCGTTCGACCGGATGCTGATCTTCGACGCGGACGGGAAGCGCGTCACGCCCGTCCGCCGCTGACCCGGCGGACCGGGGCGGAGCCCCGCCGGGGCGGTCCGGCCCGGCGGGGCGCCGCGCGCCGTCCGGGAAGCCGATGCAGCGTTCCGGCGTCCCGGCGGGCGCCGCGGTGTTGGTGCCGGCCGGCCTCCTCAGGACTTCAGGACGCGCTGGTGGAGTTCGGTCACGACCTTGCGCGCCGACTCGAACGACCCGTGCTGCCAGGCGATCTCGTGGCTGAGCCAGTCGCCGCAGAAGTAGACGTTGCCCTGCGGCTCGTTGAGCAGCCGGTACTCGGCGCCGCGGTCGGGCCACCCGATCCAGCCGCCCTCGATGTGCTCCTGCCGGGACCAGGCGATCGACACCGACGCCGTGACGCCCCGCCGGTACCGGGGGCCGTGGATCTTCGCGCCCTGGTCGAGGGCGCGCCGGAGCCGCTGCGCATGGGTCATGCGGGCGTACGCGTCGGCGGCGGAGCCGAAGTTGTAGTAGCCGATGAGCAGCCCGCTCCGGCCGTGGTAGCCGTACGAGGGGTACCAGATGGTGGCGAGGTCCAGGTCGGTGTTGGTGATGCCCCCGTAGATGTTCTCGTCCCGCTCCCACCAGCGGCCGTCGTACTCGATGCCGATCTTGCCGGTGGAGGCCGGGACCGGGGTGCCCAGCGCCGCCTGGACGTTCGCGCCGAGGTTGTGCGGGATCCTGGCGAGGATGTGCGGCGGGAGCGCGGCGATGACGTAGTCGGCTTCGGCCGCGCGGGTCCGGCCGTTCTGGACGTACTCGACCCGGGTCCCGCCCGTCCGGTCGGTGATCCCGGTGACCTTCGCACCGGTCCTGATCCGGCCCTTGCCGACCGCCTCGGCCAGCGCCCGCGGGATGGCGTCCATGCCGCCGACCGGCTGGAACATCAGCATCGCCTGGCTGTAGCCGAACTCGAAGGAGAGGGAGCGGCCGACCCCGCTGGCGAGGACGTCCGACAGGGACGGCGGCGGGCCCAGCACCGTGCCGGCCTGCGCTCCCGCGCCCGGGTCCACGGCGTAGCCGCGCCGTCCGGTGCCGGTGTAGGCGTATCCGCCGGACTTGGGCCCGATGGCGCCGAAGTCCGCCAGGAACGACAGCAGCCGCTCCTTGTCGTCCGCGGTGAGCCGTCCGTTCAGTGCGCCCTGGTCGGTGGCCTTGGCGAGAAGCTCGGAGATGTAGCCGTACACGTCGGCCTTGGCGGTGCGCCATTTGACCGGCGCGTCCATTCCGGCGGACTCGTTGTAGATCAGCGCTTCGGCATTGGTGTTGGTGAACACCTCCAGGGGGACGCCGAGTTCGCGGCAGTAGTCCATGGTGGTCATCCACTGCGCGATGCGCGCCGGACCGGCGTTCATGTACTGGCCGCGGCCGAACTCCGCCCGCTGCGCGGCGCCGCCCATCTCGGTGAGCCGGTCGCCGCCGCGCAGGGTCAGGTTGCGGCCGCCCACCCGGTCCCGGGCCTCCAGGACCGTGCAGTGGTACCCGGCCTTGCCCAGTTCGTAGGCCGCCGCCAGGCCCGCCACGCCCCCGCCGAGGATCAGCACCCTGGCGGCTCCGCGCCCTCGCAGCCGGAAGTCGGAGGGCCGCGGGGGCTGGAAGGGCGCCTTGGTCGCGGCCTCGGCGGAGGGGGCCAGGCCCAGTGCCCCCATGGTGGCGAACATCGCGCCCGCCCCGCCCGCCCTTCCCACCCCGGTGAGGAACGACCGGCGGTTGACTCCCTGTGACTGTTCCCTTGTCGCCAAGGAACACCTCCAAGATTTCGACAGCGAGGAGTCTTGGAGCGTTCCGTTATCGTCGCGGGTCGGTTCCGTAAGTACCGTGTTGCCAGATGATCACTAACTGAGGGTGATTCGTGGATCACCGTCCCGTTCGCCCAGGTCGGGCGCGCGTCACGCCCGTCCGGCGATGATCCGCTCCAGCCGCGCGAGGGCCGCGCCGATCGCGGCCTCGTCGGCGGCGCCGTAGCCGAGCACGAGGCCGGGCGCGGCGGGCCCCGTCACGGCGAACTCCGACAGCGCGAACAGTCCGATGCCGGCGTCGAGGGCGCGCCGGGCGACGGCGGCGTCGTCGGTCCCGGCGGGCAGCGGCGCGCTCAGGTGCAGCCCCGCCTCGGCCGGGACGGGCCGCGACCAGCGGCCCGCGAGCTCGGCCACCCGCTCGTGCCGGGCCTGGTAGGCGCGGCGCGACCGGCGGACGTGCCGGGCCAGCAGGCCCTCGTCGATGAACCGGGCGAGCGCGGCCTGCGCGGGCAGCTCGGCGTGCCAGCTCGACGCGTACCTGGCGAGCCGGAGCGCGCGGTGCAGCGTCGGCGGCGCGACGAGGAACCCGAGGCGCAGCACCGGCCGCATGACCTTGGAGAACGTCCCGGTGTAGAGCACGCGGCCGTCCTCGTCGAGGCTCTGCAGCGGCTCGATCGGGCGCCCGCCGTACCGGAACTCGGTGTCGTAGTCGTCCTCGATGACCACGGCGTCGCGTCGCCGCGCCCAGTCCAGCAGCGCGCGGCGGCGGGCCAGCGACATGGGCATGCCCAGCGGGAACTGGTGGGACGGCGTGACGTAGACGGCGCGGGCCGCACCGGGCAGCCCGTCCACCCGCAGCCCCTCCGCGTCGACGGGCACGCCGACGACCCGGAGCCCGGCGGCGCGCAGCAGCATCACGACCGGCGGGTAGCCGGGGTCCTCGACGGCCACGACGTCGCCCGGCTCCAGCAGCACCCGGACGATCAGGTCGATCGCCTGCTGCGTGCCCGAGGTGACCAGGACGTCCGCCGGTCCCGCCCGCACCGAGCGGGACACGCCGACGTGCCGCGCGATCGCCTCCCGCAGGTCCGCGAGCCCCGCCGGGTCGCCGGCCGACGCGGCGTCCCGCAGCCCGGACGGGCGCAGCACCCCGGCGGTGATGCGCCGCCACGCCTCGAACGGGAACAGCCGCACGTCCGGGAGCCCGGCGCGCAGGTCCCAGCGGATCCCGGGCATGGGGCGCGGCCAGATCTCCAGGCCGTCCCAGATGCGGCGCGGCCGCGGCGGCGACGCGGCCGGGGCCCCGCGCGGCGCCGCGCCCGCCTCCTGGACGAACGTGCCCGCGCCCACCCGGCTGTACAGGAACCCCTCGGCGGCGAGGCGGTCGTAGGCGACGGCGACGGTGTTGCGGGAGACGGCGAGCCGCCGCGCCAGCTCCCGCGTCGGCGGCACCGGCTCGGCCGCCCGCAGCCGCCCGTCCAGGATCGCGTCCCGGAGCTGCCGGTAGATCTGCCCGGACAGGTCCTTCCGGCCGACCAGGCTCACGTGGAGGTCCACCGCACGACCGTAGATCGGCTCAGTCGAACACCGCAAATTTGGCCCTGTCATTGGGCCGATCGCGACCCTACGGTTGCCGCATGAGTCTGCTGAAGACGCTGCTCGCCAGCGATTTCCGCCCCCTCGACCGGAGGGCCCTCGACCTCTGGCTCGACACCGTCGCGCAGGTGAAGCCGGACATGCTGGCCCTCCCCACGCCCTGCCCGGACTGGACCCTGCACGGCCTGATCCGGCACCAGCTGAACCAGGACGCGGGCTTCGCCGCCGCCGCCCGGGGCGAGGGCGCGCGGCCGTCCGTCTGGCGCGGCGCCGACCTCGGCGACGATCCCCTCGCGTCCGCGGCGGCGTCCGCCGACCTGGTGACCGCCGCGTTCGCCGCGACCGGCCCGCGCGACACGCTCCACCTGCCCGAGATCGGCGACGGCACCACCGTCCCCGCCGCGCTCGCGATCGGGTTCCACCTCGTGGACGCCGTCGTCCACGCGTGGGACGCGGCCGTCGCGATCGGCGTCCCGTGGGAACCGGACGCCGACCTCGTCGAGGCGTCGCTGCGGATCGCCGCGATCGTCCCGGAGGACGGGCGGGCGCCGGGCGAGGCGTTCGCCCCGCCCGTCCCGGTCGCCGGCGGCGCCGCACCGCGCGACCGGCTGCTCGCCCTCCTCGGCCGCTCCCCCGCATGGCGGTGAGGACGCGCTGGCTCGCCGGTCCCGCGGCGGCCCCGGGACCGGTCCTGGTCAGCGTCACCGACTTCACCTGCGCCCGCGCGCGCGACCTGCCGGGCGTCGCCCGGGCCGGCATGGCCCTGCGCCGCTCCTGGCCGGAACTGCCGGGCGCCGTCGGGCTCTGGCTCTGGTCGCTGCCGCTGGAACGCCGGAGCGGCTCGGTGTCGGTCTGGACGGACGAGGCCGCGCTGCGCGGGTTCGTGCGGCTGCCGGAGCACGTCGCGATCATGCGGCGGTACCGCGGCCGCGGCGAGATCCGTGCCGTGACCTGGGAGGCCGACGCCTTCGACCGGGCCGCGACGTGGGAGCGCGCCGCGCGCTTCCTCGATCTGCCGGAGGCCGCGCCGCGGCGCGGGCCCCGGTAGAGGCCGGTCTTCCCGGAGCCGCGCGGACTCCGCGTCCGCTCCAGGACGGGCGTTCGCGCGCCCCGGCGGCGGGTAGGGGGCCCGGAGCGCGCCTGGCCTGGAGCGCGCTCCGGATCGCGGCGGCGATGACGACGGCGGCCGGCACCGACGAGACCGGCACGACGACGACCGGCACGACGAGGGGCACCCATGCGCATCGGACTTCAGGTTCCCAGCTACACCTTCCCCGGCGGGCCCGAGCGGATCGGCCCGGAGTTCGGGGGCGTCGCCCGCGACGCCGACCAGGCCGGGCTGCACTCGCTGTGGGTGATGGACCACTTCTTCCAGATCGGCATGGTCGGCGCCGCCGAGGAGCCGATGCTCGAGGGCTACTCGGCGCTCGCGTACGCGGCGGCGCTCACGGAGAACATCACCCTCGGAACCCTGGTCACCGGCGTCACCTACCGGCACCCCGGGATCCTCGTGAAGACGGTCACCACCCTGGACGTCCTGTCGGGCGGACGGGCGTGGCTCGGCATCGGCGCCGCGTGGCACGAGGAGGAGTCGCGGGGGCTCGGCGTCGCGTTCCCGCCGAGGCCGGAGCGGTACGAGCGGCTGGAGGAGACGCTGCGGATCGCGCACCGGATGTGGAAGGGCGACGAATCGCCGTTCGAGGGCCGCCACTACCGGCTGGAGCGTCCGCTCAACTCGCCGCCCGCGCTGCGCCGCCCGCACCCGCCCATCCTCGTCGGCGGCGCCGGCGAGAAGAAGACCCTGCGGCTCGTCGCCGAGTACGCCGACGCCTGCAACGTCTTCGACGGCGACGAACTGCCGCACAAACTGGACGTCCTGCGGGAGCACTGCGAGCGGCAGGGCCGCGACTACGCCGAGATCGAGAAGACGGCGCTGACGCAGTTCCGGGACGTGCCGTCGGTGGACGCGGCCGTCGACACGATCGGCCGGCTCGCCGAGGCGGGCGTCGACCACGTGATGTTCTCCCGGGGCACCGGCCGGGACCTGGTCGGCCCGCTCGCCGAGGCGCGGGCGCAGACGGAGAAGATCGTCCCCGCGGGCCGATGAGGCGGGCCGGACGCCCCCGCGCACCGGGCGCGGGGACGTCCCCGGCGGTCACCCTTCGATCATCTCGTCAGCCTTCGATCATCTCGTCAGCCTTCGATTATCTCGTCAGCCCTCGATCATCTCGTGGTAGTGCAGCGGGACGCCGAACAGGTTCAGCGCGTTGATGAGCGCCACCAGCCCCACGAGGTCGCCGGCCTCCCGGTCGTCCGGGTAGTGCTCGCGCAGCGTCGCCCACATCGCGTCGGTCACCGGCTCCCGCCGCGTGACCGCCTCGGTGTAGGCGAGCGCCGCCCGCTCGGCGCCGGTGTAGAGCGGCGACTCCCGCCAGACGGGGAGGTGGTGCAGGCGCTCCTCGCGCTCGCCGTTCCGGCGCGCGTCCCGGGAGTGGATGTCGACGCAGAACGCGCACCCGTTGAGCTGGGACGCACGCAACTTGATCAGCTCCTGGACGGCGCGGTCGAGCGGCCCGCCGTGGATCACCGCGGCGGTCTTGATGATCCCCCGGTAGACCTCGGGGCTCGCGTCCTTCAGCAGCATGCGCGGCATGATCGTCTCCTTTCGTCGCCAGGGAGACGGCGCACCCCCGCAGGTTGTGACGCGCCCGGGCCGACCGGTTCAGCCGGTCCCGTCCCGCAGCCCGGGGGCGCGGAACTTGGCGGGGTTCAGGACGCGGCGGTAGGCGACGACGCGGCCGTCCGCGATCTCGAGCGCGTCGACGGCGGCGAGCCGCCCGTCGCGCAGGATCAGCAGGCCGGGTCCGCCGTTGACCTCGGCGGGGACCGCCCGGAACCCGTGCCGGGCGGCCGTCCGCAGCAGCGCGGTCGCGACCCGGGCGGCACCGCGGATGATCTTGCGGGCGGCGAAGACGCGGCCGCCGCCGTCGGTGGTGTAGGCGGCGTCCGGGTCGAGCAGTGCGAGCAGCGCGGCCTCGTCGCGACGCTCGTAGGCGGCGCGGAACGCGGCCAGCACGCGGGCGCCCTCGGGCCCGCCGGACGGCGGCGGGGCCGCGGCGACCTTGCGGCGCGCCCGGGACACGAGCTGCCGGCACGCGGCGGGCGTCTTCCCGAGCACCTCCGCGATCCGGTCGTACGGGACGCCGAACGCCCGGTACAGGACGAACGCGACCCGCTCGGGCGGCGACAGCTCCTCCATCACCAGCAGCATCGCGGTGCCGAGCGTGTCGTCGACGAGCACCGGCTCGGCGGCGTCCGGACCGGTGAGCAGCGGTTCGGGCAGCCACGGGCCCACGTAGTCGACGCGGCGGGCGCGCGCCGAGCCGAGGACGTCGTAGGCGCGGCGCGCGGCGACCGTGATCAGCCAGGCGCGCAGATCGCGGACGTCGCCGAGGGACGCCTTCGCGGCGCGCAGCCACGTGTCCTGGACGATGTCCTCGGCGTCGGCGACCGAGCCGGTGATGCGGTACGCCGCGCCGAACACCGCCGGGCGGTGCAGCGCCCACTCGTCGTCCAGCCGGCCCATGTCAGCCGGCGGCGGGAGTGAAGACCCACCTCTTGTACGACCAGTAGCGCCAGGCGGCGCCGAGGCCGACGCCCGCCAGCAGCGCCCCGTTGTAGGCGACGCCGCTCTGCAGGCCGAGCGTGTAGTGGGTGAAGCCGGTGCACGCCACCTGGATGAGCATCCCGATGCCGTTCAGCGTGAAGAAGACGGCGACCTCGCGGCCGGACCCGTCGCTGTCGCGGTGCCGGAACGTCCAGAAGCGGTTGGCGAGGTAGGACGTCAGCGTGGAGGCGATCCCGGGCACGACGACGCTCGTGATGGGGCTGCCGCCGAGCCAGGCGCGCATCAGGTTGGCGCCGAGGATCATGATCAGGGTGCCGACGCACCCGACGAAACCGAAGGTGAGCAGTTCGCGCAGGAATGCGCGTTTCGGCCGGACGGTCGCGACCGTTTCGGGCGGTCTCGACCGTTGTATGGTGCTCACTCGCCCAGACCTTACCCGAGGGATCCTCATACCTTGGGAGGACCCTCGAGAAACACGTGGTCAGCGGCCCGCCGTCGCGGTCGCCGGGGCGAGCAGGACGATCAGCCCGACGAGCGCGACGGGGACCGCGAGCGCCCAGCCGAGCCCGGTGCCCTGCGCGACGAACCCGATGACCGGGGGCCCGCCGAGCACCCCCAGGTAGCCGACGGCGGTGACGCGGGAGATGCCGGTCGCGGCGGGGACCCCCGGCAGGTTCCCGGCCGCGCTGAACGTCACCGGCGCCACCGCCGCGACGCCGAGGCCGAACAGCGTGAACCCGGCGACGGCGGCGGCCGGGTGCTGCACCGCCAGCCCGAGCCCGAGGCCCGCGGCGGCGACGAGGGACCCGGCGCGCAGCACCCGGACCGGCCCGAAGCGCGCGACGACCCGGTCGCCGGTGAAGCGGCCGAGCGTCATCGCGATCGCGCAGCCCGCGTAGCCGAGCCCGGCCGTGCCCGGCCCGGTCCCGAGGTCGTCCCGCAGGTAGATCGCGCTCCAGTCGGCGACGGCGCCCTCGCCGACGAACGAGCACAGCCCGATGACCCCGAGCAGCGCCAGCGACCACCGCGCCGTCCGGGCCGTCCCGTCCGGGCCGGGCGCGCCCGGGGCGACCGGCTCCGGTGCGGGCGTCGCGTCCGCCGACCGGTCGAGGAGGTCGCGGCAGCCGAGCAGCAGCACGAGCACCAGCACGCCCGCGACCGCCGCGAAGTGCAGCGGGACCGGGACGGCCGCGTGCGCGGCGGCCGAGCCGATCAGCGCGGCCAGCAGCGTCCCGATGCTGTACCAGGCGTGCAGCCCCGACATCAGCGGGCGCCCGTACGACCGCTCCACCGCGACGCCCTGCGCGTTCATCGCCACGTCCATCAGCCCCAGCGACGCGCCCATCAGCGCCAGCGAGCAGACCAGCGCGCCGAGGTTCCCCGCCAGGCCCAGCGGGATCAGCGACACCGCGCAGGCGACGCCCGTGGCGAGCGTCACCGACCGGCTCCCCCACCGCCCGATGAGCGCGCCCGCCGACCGGACCGCCAGCACCAGCCCGACCGGGGCGCCGAGCAGCGCGAGGCCCATCGTCCCCTCGCTCAGCCCGAGATCGTCCTTGATCTGCGGGATGCGGGCCACCCACGCGGCGGTGAACAGCCCGTGCACGGCGAAGGCGGTCGTGACCGCGAGGCGCGCCCGCGGCGACGGCGGCGCGATCTTCTCGGTAATCACCCGGCCGACTGTACGTCCCTTACCGCACGGCCGACAGAGACCGTTCCGGCACGTTTCCGTCAGCGCAGGTCGGCCAGCGGGACGCCCGGATCGGCGAGCCGCGCCGCGTCCACCGGCCGTCCCGACCGGATGAGCGCCTGGACGTCCGCCGTGACGTCCCACACGTTCACGTTCATGCCCGCGACGACCCGCCCGCCGGCCAGCCAGAACGCGACGAACTCGCCGGACGCGCGGTCGCCCCGGTACACCACCTCGTCGTACTCGCCCGGCGCGGCGACCCCCGACATCTCCATGCCGAGGTCGAACTGGTCGCTGAAGAAGTACGGGATCCGGTCGTAGACGACCTCGCGGTCCAGCATCGCGCGCGCCGCGGCCGGGCCGCCGTTCAGCGCGTTCGCCCAGTGCTCGACGCGGACGCGGCGCCCCAGCAGCGGGTTGTAGGCGTTCGCGACGTCGCCCGCCGCGAACACGTCCGGGTCGGACGTGCGCAGCGACGGGTCCACGAGGACGCCGTCCGACACCTCCAGCCCCGCGGCCTCCGCCAGCCGGGTGTTCGGCTGCACCCCGATCCCGACGACCACGACGTCCGCGGGCACCTCCGCGCCGCCGGACGTGACCGCCGCCGACACCTGCCCGGCGCCCCAGAACCCCGCGACGCCCTGCTCCAGCCGCAGGTCGACGCCGTTGTCGCGGTGCAGGTCGGCGAACATCCCGCCGATCTCGGGCCCGACGGCCTGATGCAGCGGGACCGGCTCAGGCTCGATGACCGTCACGTCGTTGCCGTGCGCGCGCGCCGCCGCGGCCGTCTCCAGCCCGATCCAGCCCGCCCCGGCCACCACCACCCGGCGGCCGCCGTGCACGAGCGCCTGCTTCAGCGCCGCCGCGTCCGCCATCGTCCGCAGGTAGTGGATGCCCTGGAGCCGCGCGCCCGGGACGTCGAGGCGCCGCGGGGTCGCGCCGGTCGCGAGCAGCGCCCGGTCGTAGCCGATCCGCTCGCCCGTCGCCAGCCGGACGACGTGCGCCGCGGCGTCGAGCGCGTCCACCGCCACCCCGAGCCGCAGCTCGACGCCGTGCTCGCCGTACCACTCGGGATCGTGCACGTGGGCCTTCTCCCGCGGCTCCGCGCCCAGCAGGAACCCCTTCGACAGCGGCGGCCGCTCGTACGGGCGCTCGATCTCCTCGCCGATCAGCAGGATCCGGCCCGCGAAGCCCTCCTCCCGGAGCGTCTCGGCGGCCTTGGCGCCGGCCAGGCCGGCGCCCACGATGACGAACGTCCCCTCGGGCATGATGCCTCCTATGGTCACCTTGAGTCATCCTCACAGTGACATCCGTGATGAGACAAGGGTCCAGAGGAAGGCGAGTCGGACGGGACGTCCGCCGGGACGTCCGTCCCGAGGTCAGCCGGTGAGCAGCCGGTGGCGGGCGATCGCGGAGATGTCGGTGAGCGAGGCGATCTGGTCGACGACCGCGCGGAGCCGGCCGGCGTCGTCGTCCGCCTCCTCGAACGCGGCGCGGAAGCCCGGCTCGAGAGTGCCCGGGGCGCCCGCGAGCATCAGCTCGGCCAGCTCGGTGATCAGCGTGCGCTGCCGGGCCCGGACCTCCTCGTGGCTGATCCACACGTAGTGCGCGGTGATGCCCTTGAGCAGCGCGTTCTCCAGCCGGGCCGCGCGCGGGACGATCAGGTCCGCGGCGTAGCGGGTCAGCGGGCGGTCGCCGTGCGCGGCGCGCGTCGCGTCCTCCGCGGCCAGGCAGAACCGGCCGATCAGCGTGCTCGTGAGGTTCTTCAGGGCGGCGAGGCTGCGCGGCGTCCCGTCGTAGCGGGACGGCCAGTACGGCTCGGCGAGCAGCATCGCGAAGCGCTCCTCGAGCTCGGCCATGTCGGCGTCGGCGCAGTACAGCTTGCGGGCGGTCGCGGCGACGAGGCGTCGCTCGGCGGGGTCGGCGAGCCGCGCGAAGTCGATGTGCCCGGCGACCAGGGCGTCCTCCAGGTCGTGGACGGAGTAGGCGACGTCGTCGCTCCAGTCCATGACCTGGGCCTCGAAGCAGGGCCGCCCCGAGGGAGCACCCTCCCGAACCCAGTCGGCTACGTCCAGGTCGTCCTCGTACACGCCGAAAGGACCATCCCCACGTGCGTGGGGAGCATGGGTTCGGGAGGAAGCTCTGCTCCAAGGGTATTTCATCACGCCGTCCAGCGCGGCCCGCGTCAGGTTGAGGCCCACGCTGCGGCCGTGCAGGGGCGGGCCGTCGGGGGCGAACGACTTCGGCTCCAGCCTGGTCAGGACGCGCAGGCTCTGCGCGTTGCCTTCGAACCCGCCGCAGTCGCGCGCGACGACGTCTAGGGCGGCCTCCCCGTTGTGCCCGAACGGCGGGTGCCCGATGTCGTGCGACAGGCAGGCCGTCTCCACCAGGTCGGGGTCGCAGCCCAGCGCCTTGCCGAGTTCGCGGCCCACCTGGGCGCACTCCAGCGAGTGGGTGAGGCGGGTGCGCAGGCTCTGCACGGTGTCGTCGCCGGCGTCCGACCCCGGCGACGCGACCTGCGTCTTGGCGGCCAGGCGGCGCAGCGCGGCGCTGTGCAGGACGCGCGCCCGGTCGCGCTCGAAGGCGGTGCGGTCGCGCCGCTTGGACGGCTCGGGCGCCCAGCGGCGCCGGTCGTGCTCGGTGTAGGTGGTCATCTCCCGTCCAGGGTAAGCGGCGGCCGTGACGCCGCGGCGGACCGCGGGCGACGGCTCCGCGTCACCGCGCGGACGTCCCGGTGCCGCCGTCCCCGGCCGCGCCGTCGCCCCCGCCCCCGGCGGGCCGGTCGCCGCCGGAGGGCGGGGCGGGCTCGCCGTCGCCGCCGAGGAACGCGTACGACAGGTAGGCGCCCGTCTCCCGGACGATGTAGTACGCCTGCGTCTCGCGGGTCTGGACGCTCGGGCCGCTGCGCGTCGGGGACGCCGCGGCCTCGATGCCGTGGTCGGCGGCCAGCCGCTCGGACCGGAACGAGTGCCACGGGTCGGAGACGACCACGCCGGACGACCAGCCGCGCTCGCCGTACAGCCGCCCGACGGCCGCGAAGCTCTCCAGGGTGTCGCGGCCGGTGGGCACCGCCACGACGTCCCCGGCGGGCACCCCGCCCTTCTCGACCAGCCAGCGGCGGCCCGATCCCGCCTCGGTGTAGGTGTCGCCGGGCTGCTTCCCGCCGACGGTGACGATCGCGGGCGCGACCCCGTCCCGGTACAGGTTCAGCGCGTGCTGCAGGCGCCACTGCAGCGTCGGCGACGGTTTCCCGTTGTACTGCGCGGCGCCGAGGACGATGATCGCGTCCGAGCGCGGACGCTCGTCCTGGCGCGCCTCGTACCAGATGCGCGCGGCGATGGTGAGGGGGGTGAGCAGGGCGACGATCAGCAGGCCGAGGACGAGACCGACCGGGATCACCGCCCGGGACGGTCCGCCTCGCCGACCGTGCCGTCCGCCCCGGCTCCCCCCTGCGGATTCCGGGTGCTCCAGTTCCAACGTCATCGTGTCGGCCACGCTAGTTAGATGGCCCGGCGGATGTGCGAAGTTCCCGGATCGGACGTGTCGCCCGCACCACACGTCCGTCCCCCGCCCTCCGCGCGGCGGCCGGCGCGCCCGGCCGCCGCGCGGAGGGCGCGCTCAGCGGCCGCCGGCCGCGTCCGCCGCCATGATCGCGGCGCGGCCCGCCTCGAGCCGCGCCACGGGTACCCGGAACGGCGAGCACGACACGTAGTCGAGGCCGGTCTCGTGGCAGAAGTGGACCGAGTCGGGGTCGCCGCCGTGCTCCCCGCAGATCCCGAGCTTGAGGCCCGGGCGGGCGCGGCGCCCCTCCTCGGCGGCGATCCGGACGAGCCGCCCGACGCCGTCGCGGTCGAGCGTCTCGAACGGCGACGCGCCGAAGATGCCGAGTTCGAGGTAGCGGGAGAAGAACGCGGCCTCGACGTCGTCGCGGGAGAAGCCCCACGTCGTCTGGGTGAGGTCGTTCGTGCCGAAGGAGAAGAACTCGGCGGCCTCGGCGATCTGCCCGGCGGTCAGCGCCGCCCGCGGCAGCTCGATCATGGTGCCGATCAGCGCGGGGACGTCCACGCCGGTCTCCCGGGCCACGTCCGCGAGGACCTCGCGGGCCTCGTCGCGGACGGCCTCCAGTTCCTGGACCGCGCCGACGAGCGGGATCATGATTTCGGGGCGCGGGTCGCCGCCCGCGGCCCGCCGCGCCGCCGCGGCCTCGGCGATCGCGCGCACCTGCATGGAGAACAGGCCGGGAATCACCAAACCCAGCCGCACGCCCCGCAATCCCAACATAGGGTTCTGCTCGTGCAGTCGGTTGACCGCCTCCAGGAGCCTGCGGTCCCGTGGGTCCGCGCCGTCGCCGGCGAGCGCGACCTTCACCGACAGCTCGGTGAGGTCGGGGAGGAATTCGTGCAGCGGCGGGTCGATCAGCCGGATCGTGACCGGCAGCCCGTCCATGGCTTCGAAGATGCCCTCGAAGTCGCTGCGCTGCAGCGGCTCCAGGGCGTCCAGGGCGGCCTGCCGCTCCGCGTCGTCCTCGGCCAGGATCAGCGTCTCGACGAGCCGCCGCCGGTCGCCGAGGAACATGTGCTCGGTGCGGCACAGGCCGATGCCGCGCGCCCCGAACCGGCGGGCGCGCGCCGAGTCCTCGGGGTTGTCGGCGTTCGCGCGGACGGCGAGCGCGGCGCGCTCGTCGGCGTGCCGCATCAGGCGGTCGACGGCCTTGACGAGGTCGTCGCCGTCGGCGGCCGCGAGCCCGCCCTCGAAGTACCGGACGACCGGGGAGTCCTCGACCGGGACCTCGCCGAGGTAGACGTCGCCGGACGACCCGTCGATCGAGATCACGTCGCCCTCGGCGACGGTCGTCCCGTCCGGGGCGGTGAACCGGCCCGCCTTGACGTCGACGTCGAGTTCCTCGGCGCCGCACACGCACGTCTTGCCCATGCCGCGCGCGACGACCGCGGCGTGCGAGGTCTTGCCGCCGCGGGACGTCAGGACGCCCTGGGCGGCCATCATCCCGGCGAGGTCGTCGGGGTTGGTCTCGCGGCGGACGAGGATGACGTCCTCGCCGCGCTCGGCCAGCTCGACGGCCCGCTCGGAGGTGAACACGACCTTGCCGACGGCGGCGCCCGGCGAGGCGTTCATGCCGCGCGTCAGCTTGGCGATGCCGTCGGTGGTGGAGGTGAAGCGGGGGAACATCAGCTGCGCGAGCTGGTCGCCCTTGACGCGGCGGGCGGCCTCGTCGGCGTCGATGAGCCCCTGGTCGAGCAGCTGGCAGGCGATGCGGAACGCCGCGGCGGCGGTCCGCTTGCCGACCCGGGTCTGCAGCATCCACAGCTTCCCGCGCTCGATCGTGAACTCGATGTCGCACATGTCGAGGTAGTGGTTCTCCAGCTTCTCCATGATCTGGAGGAGCCGGTCGTAGGACGCCTTGTCGAGGCGCTCCAGCTCGGTCAGCGGGACCGTGTTGCGGATGCCGGCGACGACGTCCTCGCCCTGCGCGTTCTGCAGGTAGTCGCCGTAAATGCCCTGCTGCCCGGACGCGGGGTCGCGGGTGAACGCGACGCCCGTCCCGGAGTCCATGCCGAGGTTGCCGAACACCATCGAGCAGATGTTCACGGCGGTGCCGAGGTCGACGGGGATGCGCTCCTGGCGGCGGTACAGGATCGCGCGGGGGGCGTTCCAGGAGTCGAACACGGCGCGGACGGCGAGGTCCATCTGCTCGCGGGGGTCGGTCGGGAAGTCGCGCCCGGCCTGCTCGCGGACGATGGCCTTGAACTTCTCGACGAGGCCCTTGAAGTCCTCGGCGGTGAGGTCGACGTCGTCGGCCGTCCCGCGCGCCTTCTTCGCGGCGTCCACGGCGTCCTCGAACAGCTCGCCGTCGATGCCGAGGACCGTGCCGCCGAACATCTGGATGAGGCGCCGGTAGGAGTCCCACGCGAACCGCTCGTCGCCCGCCTGGGCGGCGAGGCCCAGCACGGACTCGTCGTTGAGGCCGACGTTCAGGACGGTCTCCATCATGCCCGGCATGCTGAACTTCGCGCCGGACCGGACGCTGACCAGCAGCGGGTCGTCGCTCTGCCCGAGGCGCTTGCCCATCGCGCGCTCGAGCTCGGCCAGGTGCCGGTCCACCTCGTCCTGGAGCCCGTCGGGGAGGCCCCCGTGCTCGAGGTAGTGCCGGCACGCCTCCGTGGTGATCGTGAACCCGGGAGGCACGGGCAGTCCGAGGTTGGTCATCTCGGCCAGGTTGGCGCCCTTGCCGCCCAGCAGATCTTTGAGGTCCTTGTTGCCCTCAGTGAAGTCGTACACGAACTTCGCCACGGGGAGCTCCTTCTCGCTCCGGTTTCTGCCAGGGACAGTGCCGGTCCCGCTCCCCCGGAGGCGCGCGTCATCGCGTTCCCCCAGGCAGTCGCGTGTCCGCTGCCCTGTTTGCCGGGACTGTACCCGCGCTGTGATGGTTTGTTCGGCGCCCGGTCACCGGAGGGGCGTTCTCGCAGGTCAGATGCTGGATAGTGGTCTATTCCACTAGGACACTCCGGACATGCGTCACAGATTCCCCGGGCGGAGCACGCCCGGGGCGACATTCGCGCCCGTCGATGGCGTAGCCACCGGACGCGAGAGGGAATGATGGAGGATCAAGGAGGTGAGGCTGTGAGGCCGAAGGTCGCCGGCGGCCGGGCGGGAGATCCGTTCGCCCCCATCGCCGATTACGGGTTCCTGTCCGACTGCGAGACGACCGCGCTGGTCGCCCCCAGCGGGAACATCGAGTGGATGTGCCTGCCCAAGATGGACTCGCCGAGCGTGTTCGGGTCCATCCTCGACCGCGACGCCGGCTACTTCCGCGTCGGCCCGGCCGGGGTGGAGGTCCCGGCGGCGCAGCGCTACATCCCCGGCACCATGGTCATGGAGACGACCTGGTGGGTGCACGGGGGCTGGCTGGTGGTGACGGACGCCCTGCTGATGGGGCCCTGGCACCACGAGACGGAACGGTCCCACACGCACCGCCGCGCCCCCACGGACTACGACGCCGACCACGTCCTGCTCCGCATGGTGCGCTGCGTGAACGGCCAGGTGCAGGTCCGGCTCGACTGCATGCCGGTGTTCGACTACGGGCAGACGCCCGCCCGCTGGGAGCACACCGGCGCCGGCTACCACGAGGCCGTCGCGCGGGGGAACGGCGTCGGGCTGCGGCTCACGACCGACATGAACGTCGGTTTCGAGGGGTCCCTGGCGACCGCCCGCACCCTGCTCAAGCAGGGCGAGGCCCGGTTCGTCGCCCTGTCCTGGAGCGAGCACGCCGCCCCCGCCACCTACAAGGAGGCGCAGGAACGGCTCGTCTGGACGGTCCACCACTGGCAGCACTGGCTGGACCGGGGCCGGTTCCCCGACCACCCGTGGCGGGCCCACCTGCAGCGCAGCGCCCTCACCCTCAAGGGCCTGACGTTCGCGCCGTCCGGCGCGGTCGCGGCGGCGGCGACGACCTCGCTGCCCGAGGCGCCCGGCGGCGACCGGAACTGGGACTACCGCTACACCTGGATCCGCGACTCCACCATGGCGCTGTGGGCGTTCTACACCCTCGGCTACGACTGGGAGGCCAACGACTTCTTCTACTTCATCACCGACGTCGCCGAGGCGGCCGAGGGCAAGCTGCAGATCATGTACGGGCTGGACGGCCGGGAGGAGCTGCCCGAGTCGACGCTCGACCACCTGTCGGGCTACGACAACGCCCGTCCCGTCCGGATCGGCAACGAGGCGTACATGCAGGCCCAGCACGACGTCTGGGGCGCGATCATCGGGTCGGTGTACCTGTTCGTGCGCAAGCGCGACCGGCTCGACGACCGGCTGTGGAAGATCATCGTGAAGCAGGTGGAGGACGCGCTCGCCAACTGGCGCACCCCCGACTGCGGGATGTGGGAGGTGCGCGGCGAACCCCAGCACTTCACCTCGTCCAAGGTGTTCTGCTGGGTGGCGGCCGAGCGCGGCGCCCGGCTGGCCCGCATCCGCGGCGACGCCGAGCGCGCCCGCCGCTGGCAGGCCGCGGCCGACGAGATCCACGCCGACGTGCTCGCCAACGCCCTCGACGACCGCGGGGTCTTCACCGCCCACTACGGCGCGACGGCCCTGGACGCGTCCGCGCTGCTCATCCCGCTGCTCGGGTTCCTGCCCGCCGACGACAAGCGGGTCCGCGAGACCGTCCTGGCGATCGCCGACGAGCTCTCCGAGGACGATCTCGTCCTGCGCTACCGCGCGTCCGAGACCGACGACGGGTTCGAGTCCGACGAGGGCACGTTCACGATCTGCTCGTTCTGGCTGGTGTCGACGCTCGTCCTGATCGGCGAGCTGGACCGTGCCCGGGCGCTGTGCGAGAAGCTGCTGTCGTACGCGAGCCCGCTGCAGCTGTACGCCGAGGAGATCGACCCGCACACGGGCCGCCACCTCGGCAACTTCCCGCAGGCGTTCACGCACCTGGCGCTGATCAACGCGGTCATGCAGGTGATCCGGGCGGAGAACGACGAGGACCAGCCGCCGCTCGCCTGACCGCGCCGCCGTGGCCGGGCCCCCGCCCCGGCCACGGCACGTTTCAGCACAACGGCCGATAATGGTCATATTCGCCGCCGCCTCCGAAAACGAACGCGGTCCGCCGTCCAAGATCATTAAGTTCGCGGTGTGACCACGCCTCCGGACGCCCCCGGCGCCGACGACAGCCCCAGCGGATCCACGCGGCGGCCGACGGGCGCCGTCCCGTTCCCGGACGCCCCGAGCCCCGCCCCGGCCTCGTTCTCGGGCGCCCTCCCCTTCGCGGACGCGCCCGGAACGGAAGCGCCGCCCTTCGCCGGCCTCCCCGAGACGGACGCGTCACCGCCGCCGCCCGCCGGGACGTACGCCGCCCCGTCCCAGGGGCCGCCCCTGCCCGTCGCCGGGCTCGGCGCCGCCGGGCTCGGCGCCGCCGGGACCCCCCCGCCGGCCGCCAAGCGGCGGACGGCCCGGTTCGCCGTCATCGCTCTGGTCACCGGCCTCTTCGGCCTCGTGCCGGTCGCGCTCGGGTTCGGCATCGCGGCACTGCTCCTGCGGCGCGGGAACCGGCGGGGCAGAAGCTTCGCCATCGCGGGCATCGCCGCCTCCCTCGCCTGGTCCGCCATCGTGTACCTGCTGGGGCCCGTCGCCCTGGAGGCCCTGTTCGCGGTGGAGCGCGACCGGTCGGGCGCCATCTCGAAACCCGGCACCACGCTGTTCTCGGTGCTGCGGAAAGGCGACTGCTTCACCGGCGACGACCTTCCCGAACGGCTGCGCCTGGTCGAGGCGGTGCCGTGCACCGAACCCCACACCGGCGAGGTCCTCATGCGCGCGGCGCTGCCCGACGGCCCGTGGCCGGGCGGCGAGCGCGCCGAGCTGGCGACCCGCGTCGCGTGCGGGCGCGAACTCGTCCGGCTGCGCAAGAGCACCGCGTACCCGTCCCTCCTGCCCTACTTCGAGGTGCCGAACGTCGTGAACTGGAAGACGGGCGACCGGGAGGCCGCCTGCGCCGTGCACCACCCGGACGGCGCCTACCGGGGGCGGCTGGCCGACACGGTGAAACCCGGGCGGCGGACCTTCGACGAACTGGCCCGCTGGCGCTGCGTCAGGAACCTGGCCTTGGAGAAGCTCCCCCTCGTGGCGCCGGTGTCCTGCGCGAAACCGCACGCCGCCCAGGTCTTCGCCACCTACGAGGTCGAACCCGACGCGGAGCACGCCCCGCTCACGTACCCGCCGCATCCGGGCGAGGAGATCCTGGAGGCGCAGGCGCTGAACCGGTGCGAGTCCATCGCGGCCGACACCTGGCCCCGGCCGCCGGCCGCCGGCCTGCAGCTCGTCGCGGTACCGCCCGGCCCGTACGACTGGGAGGGCGGGATCCGGAAGGTCGTGTGCCTGCTCGCCTCCCCGGGCGACCCGCTGCGCGGCAGCCTCGCCCCCCGCTGACGGACGCCCCCTCCAGGGCGGTCACGTTTCGGCATCGAGCGCCGAAAGCCGCACGGTTCGTGATGGAAGATCATTACATTGCCGCCCCGTGACCACGCCACCCGACGCCGGCGAGGCGGACCCCGCCCCGGCCGGCTCCTGGACCCCGCCGGACGCCCTCCCTCCCGCCTCCACCGAAGCCACGGAGGCCGCCGGGGCCGCCGCAGCGGCGACCCCGACGCCTGCGGAGAACCGGGCCGCCCGGGAAACGGACCGGACCGCCGTCGTCGCGCTGATCACCGGGCTGATCGGCCTGGTCCCCCTCGCGGTCCCGTTCGCCGTCGCGGCGCTCGTCCGGCTCCGGCGGGGGACACGGAAGGGCCGGGCCCTGGCCGCCGGCGCCCTGGCGGCGTCCCTCGCCTGGACGGCGGCCGCGGCCCTGGCGGCGGTCCTGGCGTCGTCCGACCCGGCCCTCGACCGCGACGCGGCGGGCGCGGTGACGACGAACGCCGAGGTCCCGTTCGCGGAGCTGCGGGACGGCGACTGCTTCAGGGGCTACGACTTCCCGACGCCGATCGAGAGCCTGGGAACCGTCACGGCGGTTCCCTGCACGGCGCCCCACACCGGCGAGATCATCGCGCGCGTCCCCCTCCCCGACGACGCGGCCCCCAGCACGCCCAACATCGTGTGCACGGACAAGTACATGTACTTGCAGAAAAGCCGTGCGCAGAAGCAGCTCGCGCCCCTTTTCGGCGTCCTGGAAACCGGCCGGGGCAAGGCGGGCGAACGATGGATCGTCTGCGCCCAGCACTACAAGGGCACAGGACTCCGGACGCCCCTCGCCGCGACGGTGGACAACTCGCTCAAGGCGTACTACCAGCTCACTCCCGGGACGTGCATCAAGAGCCGGACGGTCGAGAGGCCGATCGTGACGTCCGCCGTCCCGTGCAGCGAGCCGCACTGGAACGAGGTGTTCGCGACCTACGAGATCTCCGTGGGCGGCACCTACGCTCCGGGGACCCTTCCGGAGCTCCCCAGCGAACTCGTCTACCGGGACGCGCTCGCGCGTTGCGCCGCCGAAGCCAGGAAACTCTTCCGGAAAGTGCCGCCCAAGCCCGGCCTGGAGATCGAGGCCCTGCCGCCGCTTCCGGCGGACCGCGAGCGCGGGATCCTGACCGTGCTGTGCACCGTGCGCGCCGACGGCGAGGGCATGCGGGGCTCGATCATGCCCGGCTGAGGTGTCCGGTACCGGTCATCCGCGGCGCGGAGCGCCGACGGTGCACGGTTCGTGATTCAAGATCGTTAACGTGCTGAACCGTGAGCACGCCACCCACCTCCGGCGCGGCCTCCGGCGAACCTCCCCACGAGAACGGCCTCGAGAGCCGGGAAACCGCCGAGTCCCCGGATTCCTCGCCCCCGATCGTCTGGGCGCCGCCGGACGCCGGGAGCGCCCCACCGGCCGCCCCCGTCCCGCCGCCCGCGTCGGTGCCGACGGGGCCGCCGCCCGGACCCGCGCAGCCGCCTCCTCCGGCCGGGGCCGTGCCGCCGGGGCCGCCGCCCGGGCCGGTACCGCCGCCCGGGCCTGAGGCGTCGACGGCGCCGGACGGGCCGCGGCGGACGAGCCGGCTGGCGATCGTCTCGCTCGTCACCGGGCTGCTCGGCCTCGTGCCGCTCGCGATCGCGTTCGGCCTCGCGGCGCTGGTCGTCCTGCGGCGCCGGACGCGCAAGGGGAAGGGCCTCGCGTTCGGCGGGCTGGCCGCCTCGCTCGTGTGGACGGTGACCGCGGCGGCCGTCGCGGCGGCCGCGGTCGTGGCCGAGTTCTCCGTCGACCGGGACGCGGCCGGGCGGATCACGGAGGGCGGCAAGGTCCACGTCTCGGCGCTCCGCGAGGGCGACTGCTACACGGGCTTCGGGCCGGACGACGTCCAGATCGCGCTCGTCGAAGCGGTGCCCTGCACCGAACCGCACCGGGGCGAGGTGATCGCGCGGGTGCCGGCCGCCACACCGCTGCTGGACGGGTCCGAGGTCTGCCCGGACCGGACCGCCCACCTCGAGACGAGCCGCCACTACGACGAACTCGAGCCGTACATCCACGCGCCGCGGACCATGGACGGCGACGAAGCCGTCATCTGCGCGATGCACTACATCGGCGACGAGCCGATCACGACCAAGCTGGGAGACACCCTGGACGACTCCCTGAAGAAGTTCGAACATCTGCAGGTCGGCGAGTGCCTCAAGGATGTGTCCGGCATGCGGATGTACACGTACATGAGGTCGCTGCCCTGCACGCGGCCCCACCAGTACCAGGTGTACGCGGCCTTCGAGGTCCCGTACCGCGGTGACCCGGCCGGCGCCCCCGACCAGGAGTACATCGACAAGAAGGCCGAGAAGGGCTGCGACGACCGGTTCTGGAAGGGGATCGACGAGCAGGAGGGCGTCGAGTACGAGTTCACGTTCATCACGCCGACGCCGGAGACGTGGCACGCGAGCCGGGAAGCCCTCTGCTTCGTCAGCCTCTCCGGCGAGCGGCCGTTGACGAAGTCGATCGTGACGAAGTGATTCGTCCCTGTTTGATCACATTTCGGCGTCATACATGGCCGATGCACGGTTCGTTATCGGCGATCGTTAGATTCCTGCTCCGTGACCACGCCACCGAACGCTGACAGCGTCGAAGAATCCCCTGCACGGCCCCCGGACGCCGCCCCGGACGACGCGCCCCCGCCGCCCCGCGCGAGCCCGCTCGCGATCACCGCCCTCGTCACCGGACTCCTCGGGATCGTCCCGCTCGCGGTCGCGTTCGGCGTCGCCGCGCTCGTCCGGTCCCGGCGCGGGACGTCCGGGGCCGGGGGCTCGCCATCGGCGGGCTGGGCGCGGCCCTCGCCTGGGTCGCGGCGTGGACGGCCTTCGTCGTCCTCGTCGCGCCGTCGCCCTCCACCGGGGACGGCCGGTCCGGCGGGACGTCCGCGAACGGCATGGTTCCACTCTCAACGCTCGGCGAAGGCGACTGCTACACGGGGGTCGCACCGAACGCGACCCGGCTGGCGTCGGTGAAGACCGCGCCCTGCGACGGGCCCCACCAGGGCGAGGTGATCGCGGTCGCCCCGCTCAGCGCGGCGCCGCGAGCAGAAGGGGTACGGCGGGAAGACTCGACACAGGTCGACCTGGCCGCCCCGCTGTGCGTCGAACGGGCGGCGTTCCTGGAAAAGAGCCGCTTCCTCCCGGATCTCAAGCCGTACGTGCACGTCGGCTCAGGCGCTCCGGGCGCGGAGCCCACGATCACCTGCGCCATGCACTACACCGGATCGGACGTGCTCGACACCCGGCTGGCCGAGACTCTCGATCCGGACCTGACGACCTACGCGACGCTGAAGGTCGGCAAGTGCATCGAGGACCTCGACGACGTCGACTACGAGACGTGGCCCGTCGAGATCGCCCGGCCGGTCCCGTGCACGCGGCCGCACCGCTACCAGCTCTTCGCGAACTTCGGCGTCCCGGCCTTCGAGGGCGCGACGTGGTACCCGCGCCCGCAGCAGGAGATCGACGAGGAGGCCGACCGCGAGTGCGTCGCGAAGGCGCAGCGGAAGCTCCCCGGCGCACCCGCCGTCGAACTGGAGATCACCCGGTACGTCGGCAAGCCCGAGCAGGGGATACGGAACGCGCCCGTCCTGTGCTTTGTCGGCAGGCTCGACCGCGCCGATCTGAAGGAGTCGATCGTGTCGAAGTGAGGCCGGACGGTCCGCGCCGCCGGCGCCCTGGTGGGCGCCGGCGGCGCGGCCGGTCGCACGGGGCCGGTCAGACGACGGCGCCCGAGTCGTCCGCCGAGCGGGGACGGGACGGGCGGGACTTCTTCTTCTCGTGCGGCGGCGGCGACTTGGCGTACCGCTCGAACACGATCGCGAGCGGCGTCCCGGTGAACACGCTGGAGTACGTGCCGACGACGATGCCGATCAGCAGCGCGATCGCGAAGTCGGTGAGCGAGTCGCCGCCGAGGACGGCGAGGGCCGCGAGGATGAACAGGGCGCCCATGCCGGTGTTGATCGTCCGCGGGATCGTCTGCAGGACGCCCATGTTCGCGATCTCCGCGAACGGCTTCTTCGGGTTGGCGCCCCACAGCTCGCGCACCCGGTCGAACACGACGACCGAGTCGTTGACCGAGTAGCCGATGACGGTGAGCAGGGCCGCGAGGAAGACGCCGTCGATGGGTTTGCCGAGCCACGCGAAGACGCCGACGACGATCAGCACGTCGTGGAACATCGCGAGGACGGCGCCCGCCCCGAACGTCCAGCGGAACCGGATGGTCAGGTAGGCGAGCTGGGCGAGCAGCGCGACGCCGAGCGCGATCAGCGCCTTCTGCCGCAGCTCGCTGCCGAGGCTCGGCCCGATCAGCTCGTCGCGCTGCTTGGTGGCCTCGCCGCCCTCCTCCGCGAGCGCCTTGCGGATGTTCTCGACCTCCTGGTTGGACAGGTCGCTGGTGCGGACGGAGATGTCCTTCTCGCCGGACGTCTGGACGATCGCGCGGGGGAACCCGGCGTCGGAGACGGCGGAGCGGGCGACGTCGATGTCGACCGTCCGGGCCGTGGAGTACTCGACGATGCGGCCGCCGGTGAACTCGACGCCGAAGTTCAGGCCGCGGGTGGCGATGCCGGTGACGGCGAGGACGACCGCGAGCCCGGAGATCGTGAGCCACAGCCGGCGCCGCTTCATCAGGTCGGGCCCGCTGTTCTCCAGCCACCGGCGGATGCGGCCGGGACCGCTGAGGCCGCCGGCCCGGGACTTCATCACGCGCGGCATCCACGTCGCGGCGGCGTCGAGCAGCACCCGGCTGATCAGCATCGCCGAGATCAGCGAGGCGATGACGCCGATGGTGAGGGTGACGCCGAAGCCCTTGACCGGGCCGGACGCGAGGAAGAACAGCAGGGCGGCGGCGAGCAGGGTCGTGACCTGCGAGTCGGCGATCGCCGACCACGCCTTGTTGAAGCCGGTGTCCAGCGCCAGGCGCGGATGCCGCCCGGGGGCGAAGCCGCGTTCCTCTCTGGCCCGTTCGAAGGCCAGCACGTTCGCGTCGATCGCCATGCCGATGGCGAGGACGAACCCGGCGAGGCCGGGCAGGGTGAGGGTCGCGCCGATGGCGACGAGCGCGGCGTAGGAGATCAGCGCGTACGTGCACAGCGCGATGATCGACAGGAAGCCGGCGAGGCGGTAGACGGCCGTGATGAACAGGGCGGTCAGCGCGATGCCGATGACCGCCGCGCGGGCGCTGGCGTCGATGGCCTCGTCGCCCAGCGTCGGGCCGACCACCCGCTGCTCGATGATCTTGACGGGCACGGGCAGCGAGCCGCCCTGGATCAGCGCGGCGAGGTCCTTGGCCTCGTCGGGGGTGAAGTCGCCGGTGATCTGGGTGGAGCCGCCGCTGATGCCGACGCCGCAGGGGACGCTCTGCACGACCCCGGGCGAGGAGATCACCCGTCCGTCCAGGACGATCGCGGCGCGCCGCTCGTCGCCGGCCTTGCAGGCGGCCTCGGCGGTCATCTGCTGCCAGATGTCGTCGCCGTTGCCGCGGAAGTCGATGGTGACGGCCCACCCGCTGAGGTTCTGCGGGTCGTAGACGGCCTCGGCACCGCCGATCTGGTCGCCGGTGAGCTTGGCCGGGCCGATGAGGATCGGCTGGCCGCTCTCGTCGTTGATCCGCTGCTGCCCCTGCTTCGGCTCCTCGGCGGTGGGCGGCAGGACGGGGTGCACGGTGAGCTGGGCGGTGCGGCCGATCACCTCGGCGGCGCGGGACGGGTCCTGCACGTCGGGCAGTTCGACGATCAGCCGCCGCTCACCGGACCGGGTGAGCGACGACTCGGCGACGCCGAGGGCGTCGATCCGGCGCTGCAGGACCTCGCGCGCCCGGTCGGTCGACTCCCGGTTCGCCTCGACCTGCGGGGTGTCCTGCGCCTCGAGGACGATCTGCGTGCCGCCGCGCAGGTCGAGGCCGAGCCGGGCGGGTTCTTTCAGCGCGAAGTACAGCGATGCGGCGAGCACGGCGAACGCCAGTACCGCCCGCACCAGGGTGGCGCGAGTCAAAGGGGAAACCTCTCCACACGGGGTTGTCGGTGCCGCGGGGGCGCGGCGCCGCGAACGGTCGTCAGATCCGTGCGGAAACGGGCGGGGCGCGCCCGCGCGGGGCGGCGCGGGGCACCGCCGCCGGGCGGTCGGGGGCGGCCGCCGGACGGACGGCCGGCGCGTGCGGCGGCGGGACGTCGATGTCCGGAGGCGGCGGCGCGGCCTCGGCCTGCCAGTCGGGGGCGGCGAGCGCGTCGGTCTGCCGGGCCAGCGCCGCCGCGGCGGCCTCCGCGTGCCGGGCGTTGCCGCGGTCGGCGAGGCCCGCGGGCGCGGGCCGTCCGCGCGACGGGACGCCCTGGACCGCGCCGGTGCGCAGCCCGGTCCCGGAGACGGAGGCGGACGCGCCGGACCCGCCGGACGCGGCGGTGTGCGGGCCCTGCCCGCCGACGAGGCCGAGCAGGCCGAGCGCGACGACGAGCATCCGGGCGAGGAGTCCCGCGGGGGCGGCGCGCCGCCCGGCGTACCGCGAGGCCCGCGCCCGCAGGCCCGCCCGGCCGGGCGTGCTGGGAGGGCGCTGCATGGTCCCTCCCGTCGTTGGTCCTCGGCTCGCCGCGATGCTCTGGCAAACCTAGCCCACACCGGCGGCCGGACGCTCCGGGTTCGCCGAGGGTTTGACCAACCGACGAACTTTCCTGTCAAGGGCGTCCGCCGCCACATCGGCCTTCCCATTCCGGCCAGGTCCGCCCGACCTGCGGGGACGGCCGCGTGTCCGGATCCGGTCGGCACTGTACTTACCGGTCGGTATTGCCGGGGATCTGAAAGCGAATTACTTTCACGATGCCCACCCCAACCGGACAAAGGAGCATCCGGTGGCACGAATCAGGCAAGCTGCAGTCATCGGGACGGCCGCGGTGGCCGTCCTCGCCGCGGGCGTCGCCCCCGCCTCCGCGGCGACCACCACGATCCGCGCGGGTTCGGCGGGCGCCGCCCCCTACGCGGGCAACGTCCAGGCGTCCCTGCTCGGCGTCGCGACGGTCTCCACCTCGATCGGCAGCGGCTCCTGCGACGAGTCGACGATGACCGGGTCGGTGGACTCCGACGGCACCGACCTCGCCATCGCGTCGGCGAGCTTCAGCGGCGCGAACGGCGGCCCGTGCTCCGGGACCACGTCGTCCACCATCACCGCGCAGAACCTGCCGTGGACGGGCGGCGCCGTCGCCCACGACCCGAACGGCACCCGCGGCCGCGACGCGAGCGTCACGATCGCCAACTTCCGGGTGCAGGCCGTCGTCGACCTGTTCGGCGGCATCACCTGCGTCTTCGGCGGCACCCTGACCGCCGACGGCTTCAACGGCGACAACCCGAACCGTCCCGACACGGGCAACGGGCAGGCCCAGGTGGGCGTCGCGGGCGCGACCGTCTCCAAGCAGGGCGGCAGCTTCCTCTGCCCGTCCAAGGCCACCGTCACCGCCACCTACGAGCTGCTCGGCGAGTCGACGCCCGGCTCCGGCACCTACGACCAGTCGCTGTACGTCACCGGCTGACGCACGCCGCCCGGCCGGCGCACGTCGCCGGCCGAACCGCTCCCACCGAACCCCGACTCCCATGACGGCGGGCCGCCCCCTTCCCGGGGGCGGCCCGTCCTCATCGTGTCCGGACGCCGCGCGGACGCCCCGCGGTCAGCAGCCGACGAGCTGCGCCGCGAGGAACGACTCGACCTGCGAGATCGCGATGCGCTCCTGGCTCATCGTGTCGCGCTCCCGCACGGTCACCGCGTCGTCCTCGAGCGTGTCGAAGTCGACCGTGACGCAGAACGGGGTGCCGATCTCGTCCTGCCGGCGGTAGCGGCGGCCGATGGCGCCCGCGTCGTCGAAGTCGACGTTCCAGTGCCGGCGCAGCCGCGCCGCGAGGTCGCGGGCCTTCGGCGACAGGTCGGCGTTGCGCGACAGCGGCAGCACCGCGACCTTCACCGGGGCGAGCCGGCGGTCGAGGCGCATCACCGTGCGCTTCTCCATCTTGCCCTTGGCGTTCGGGGCCTCGTCCTCGGCGTAGGCGTCCATCATGAACGTCAGCGTGCAGCGGTCGACGCCGGCCGCGGGCTCGATGACGTACGGGGTGTACCGCTCGCCGGACTCCTGGTCGAAGAACGACAGGTCGGCGCCGGACGCCTTGGAGTGCGTCGACAGGTCGTAGTCGGTGCGGTTCGCGACGCCCTCGAGCTCGCCCCACTCGCCGCCGACGAAGTTGAACCGGTACTCGACGTCCACGGTCCGCTTGGAGTAGTGGGACAGCTTCTCGGCGGGGTGCTCGTAGAGCCGCAGGTTCTCCTTGCGGATGCCGAGGTCGACGTACCACTGGAACCGCTCGTCGATCCAGTACTGGTGCCACTCCTCGTCGGTGCCGGGCTTGACGAAGAACTCCATCTCCATCTGCTCGAACTCGCGGGTCCGGAAGATGAAGTTGCCGGGCGTGATCTCGTTGCGGAACGACTTGCCGATCTGGCCGATGCCGAACGGCACCTTGCGCCGCGCGGACTGCTCCACGTTCTTGTAGTTGATGAAGATGCCCTGCGCGGTCTCCGGCCGCAGGTAGGCCAGGCCGGATTCGTCCTCGACGGGGCCGAGGTAGGTCTTGAGCAGGCCGTTGAACATCCGCGGCTCGGTGAAGGAGCCCTTCACGCCGCAGTTCGGGCAGGCGAGGTCGTGCAGGCCGTTCGCGGGCGGGCGGCCGTGCTTCTCCTCGTACGCCTCCTCCAGGTGGTCGGCCCGGAAGCGCTTGTGGCACGACTGGCACTCGGTCAGCGGGTCCACGAACGCCTGCACGTGGCCGCTGGCCTCCCAGACCTCGCGGGCCAGGATCACCGACGAGTCGAGGCCGACGATGTCGTCGCGGCCCTGCACCATGGACTTCCACCACTGGCGCTTGACGTTGTTCTTCAGTTCGACGCCGAGGGGGCCGTAGTCCCAGGAGGCGCGAAGCCCGCCGTAGATCTCACTCGACGGGTAGACCAGACCCCGCCGCTTGGCGAGATTGACGATCGTCTCCATCACGTCGGAACGGCGTGCCATGAATCCTTCTCCATCCGGCTGGCGGTCGGCGGGACAGTGAGTGCGCCCCCGGTCCGCGGGAACGGCGGACGGCGGCGAGTGTGATCCCCGGTGATTGCGTCCGAGGCGCGGTCCTCCCCGGCGCCTCCGAGCATTCCCCAGCTTAGGGCACCGGAGCGGGTCCCCTGCCGTGAGGCTCGCACACGCCTCCGCACATCCGCGACCGCTTTTCGGACGTCAGTAGGCGTAGCCGTCGACGATGTTGCTGTCGATGTTGAGCGTGACGCCGCCGTGCCGCTCCTTGTGGGGGCCGCGGTACTGCTTGATGCGGCGGTGCGGCGACCACAGGTCGTCCGGGAAGTACCGGTCGCCGTACACGTCGGCGCGGCCGTCCCAGTTGGCGAACCAGATGCCGTCGGGCTTCCTGATCCCGGACGCGCGGGCCACGTCGCGGACGCCGGACGCCGCGCTGCTGTACATGCAGGGCCGGTAGCCCTGCTTCTCCAGCTCGCCCACCCAGGCGTCGACGAAGTCGAGCACGGCCTTGCGGCACCCCTTCTTGGAGGTGTCGTACGCCTCCATGTCCAGGTAGACCGGCTCGCCCGGCGGGATCCCGAGGTCGCGCGCCTTGCGGGCGGCGTCCACGGCGTTCTCGCGGCCCTGCTCCGCGGCGTTGCGCTTGGTGAAGCGCTGCGGGCGGGGCCCGCAGGGCGCCTGGAGCCCCACGTAGGTCGGGGTGATCCGGTAGCCCATGCCGCGGACCTCCCGCACCCACGCCTCGGTGAGGTTCGGCTGGGCGCAGCCGCGCGCCGCGCCGCCGATGTAGATGTTGGTGACCTCGAAGGCGTCCCGCCAGCGCGCCATCGTGTCGAGGGACGGGGCGGTGCAGGTGTCGAACCCGCGCCCGCGCGCCCAGGGCCGCCGCGGCGCCGCGCCGGAAGCCTGCGGCGCGGCCGCGGAGCCGCCGCTGCCGGACGCCCGCGGCGTGGGCGGCTCGGGGTCGGCGCGGCGCCCGGTCGCCGGGGCGTCCTCCCCCGGCCACGACGCGCTGAGCCGGACGCCGCGCAGCACGCGCTGGAGCGCCGCGGGATCGTCCCCGTACACGCCGGTGATCGCCACGCCCGCCTCGGGCAGCGCGACCCGGGTCTCGCGGTCGACGGACGGCTCGACGGTGTACGAGGCGAGCCGGTCGGCGCGCACGGCCGTCCGAGACGACCGGCCGTCGCCGAGCGGCGCGACGTGGACGGCCGAGGCGCGGCCCACGACGCGGGCGGGGCAGTCGGGCCGCTCCCCCGGCCGTCCGAGGTAGACGGCCCGCCGGTCGAAGCGGACGCAGCGGGCGGGGTCGCGGTCGAGCCGGTGCACCTCCCACCCGTCCGGCACCCGGATGCGCAGCCCCCGGTAGCGGACGACGCGCTCCGCGCCCCCGGTGCCCGCTTCGGCGGTCGCGGCGGCCGGCGCGGCGGGCGCCCCGGCCGCCGGCCGCGCGGGCGCCTCCCACAGGACCGCGCCGACGGGCGCGAGGACCGCGGCCCCGGTCAGGGCGCTGAGCAGGACGGCATGGCGCATCGCGTCTCCCCCGAGGATCGCCGGGCCCGGCGGCCCGCGACATGATCGTGACGCGGCAAAGATCACCTTGGACGCGGTGCCGAAACGGCGCCCGGAAGGATCTTGCCCGCCGGTTGCCCGGTTTTGGGACGCGCCTCCGCGTGTCGCGGGCCGCCGTTCACCCGGCGGAGACGGCGCGGTGGGGGGCTACGCGTCGGGGGGCTACGCGGTGGTCACGATCACGCGGTGGTCACGATCTCGTAGGCGCCCGGCTCGTCCACGGCGTACGCGGCCAGCGGGATGAATTCCATCCGGACGGCGGGCGCACCGAGGGCCCGCCGGTAAAATCCTGCCCCGTCCCATTCGGTGACGAGGGCCCACAGGACGGGGTCGTCCACGGTGCGGGCGAGCCGGCCGGTGCGGAAGCCGGGGCTGGCGGACAAGGCGGTGAGCACCGCGCTCATGCGGGCGGCGAAGCCGTCGGCGTCCTCGCCGGGCACCCGGTACCGGGTTATCGCGATCATCCGCCCATCCTGGCAGTACGTTGGGCGGACGGAGAGGGGAGGCGGGATGCCGGGCGAGCGCGCGACGGGATCGACGGGCCTGCGGGCGGCGGTGGAGCGGTGGAGCGCCGCGCCGGTGGTGCTCCTGCACCGGCTGCCGCGCTGGACGCTCCTGGCCGCGGTGTTCGCGCTGCTGGTGCTCGGCATGGCCGGGACGGGCTGGGCCGCGGCGGCGGGCCTGTTCGTGCTGGCGCTGTTCCTGGCCTGGTTCGCCTACCTCAACTGGCCCGCACTGGAGGCGCCGGGCCGGCTGCTGCGGGTGGTCGCGGTGACCGTTCTGGCCGGGTTCGCCGTGGCGCGCATCATAGGTCGGTTTTGACAATCATTTTCAGGTTTGAGCATACTGATGACGTGCTCAGATCCCGCAAAACCCTGCGAAACCTCCCCGCGGCCGCGCTCGCCCTGACCGGGCTGGCGGCCGGCCTCACCGCCTGCGGCGACGCGGACGGCGACGCCCCCGCGGGCACCGCCGAAGTCGTCGCGTCCTTCTACCCGATGGCGTGGCTGGCCGGCCGGGTCGGCGGCGACGACGTCCACGTGCGCACCCTCACCGCGCCGGGAGCCGAGCCCCACGACCTGGAGCTCACCGCCAAGCAGGTCGCGAGCGTCCAGCGGGCCGACCTCGCCCTCTACGTGAAGGGCATGCAGCCGGCCGTGGACGACGCCGTCCGCGAGCACGCGGAGAAGTCGGCGCTCGACGCCGCGAGCGCGGTGAAGACGCTGCCCCCGCCCGCCGAGGAGGAGGAGCACGCCCACGAGCACGGCCACGAGGGCGAGCACGGCCACGAAGGCGAGCACGGCCACGACCACGGCGACGCCGGGTACGACCCGCACATCTGGCTGGACCCGAGCCGCATGGCCGCCGTGGCCACCGCGCTCGGCGACCGGCTCGCCGAGGTCGATGCGGAGAACGCCGCGGAGTACGAGAGCCGCGCGCAGGAGGTCGCGAAGCGGCTCACCGACCTCGACGCGAAGTTCAAGGACGGTCTCGCCTCCTGCGAGCGCAAGGGAATCGTCACCGCGCACGCGGCGTTCGGCTACATGGCGCACCGGTACGGGCTCACGCAGATCTCGATCGCCGGCGTCGACCCGTCCAGCGAGCCCTCCCCCGCCCGGCTGGCCGAGCTGACCGAGCACGTCAAGGAGGCGGGCGCGACGACCGTCTTCACCGAGACGCTCGTCAGCCCGAAGGTCGCCGAGACGCTCGCCCGGGAGGCCGGTGTGAAGACCGCCGTGCTCGACCCCGTCGAGGGCGTCGAGGAGGGATCGTCGGACGACTACCTGACGATCATGAACAGGAACCTGGAGACCTTGCGACCCGCCCTGGGATGCTCATGAAACGAGACGACGCGGCACCGCTCGCACCGCCGTTCGCCATGACCGGCGGGCACGTCCGGCGGGACGGCCGCGAGGTGCTGGCCGGCGTGGACCTGCGGGTCGCCGCCGGCGACGTCGTCGCGGTCCTCGGCCCGAACGGCGCGGGCAAGTCGACGCTGGTGAAGGCGCTGCTCGGGCTGGTCCCGCTCGCGGCGGGCCGCACCGAGATCTACGGGGAGGCGCCCGCGCGGTTCCGCGACTGGAAGCGCGTCGGGTACGTGCCGCAGCGGCTGCCGATGGGCGGCGGCGTCCCCGCGACCGTCCGCGAGGTCGTGGCGTCCGGCCGCGTCGCCCGGCGGTCCCGGTGGCGTCCCGCGTCCGTCGCCGACCGCGCCGCCGTGGACGGCGCCCTCGCCGCGGTCGGGCTCGCCGACCGGGCCCGCGACACCGCGCACCTGCTGTCCGGCGGCCAGCAGCAGCGGGTGCTGATCGCCCGCGCGCTCGCCGGGGAGCCGGACGCCTTCGTGCTGGACGAGCCCACCGCCGGCGTCGACGCGGGCAGCCAGGAGGCGCTCGCCGCGACGCTCGGCACGCTGACCGGGGCCGGCCGCACGGTCGTCCTGGTCGCGCACGAGCTGGGCCCGATGGCTCCGCTCGTCACCCGGACGGTCGAGCTGGCGCACGGCCGCGTCGTCCGCGACACCGAGCCGCTGGGGAGGCCCGCGTGATCGAGATGCTGCAGTACGACTTCATGCGCGTCGCTTTCGCGATGGCGCTGCTGATCGGGCTGACCGCCCCCGCCGTCGGCACGTTCCTGGTGCAGCGGCGGCTGTCGCTGCTCGGCGACGGCGTCGGCCACATCGCGCTGACCGGCATCGGGCTCGGCCTGCTGACCGGCACCTCCCCGGTGCTCGCCGCGCTGGCCGTGTCGGTGCTCGGCGCGATCGCGATCGAGGTGCTGCGGGCGCGCAGCCGCAGCGGCGGCGACGTCGCCCTCGCGTTGATCTTCTACGGCGGCCTCGCGGGGGGCGTGATCCTGACGAACCGGGAGGGCGGCGGCGCGAGCCTCCAGTCCTACCTGTTCGGCTCGATCACCAGCGTGACGGCGTCCGACCTGTACGTGGTCGCGGGGCTCGCCGTCGTCGTGCTCGGCGTCATCGCCGTGTTCGGCCGGGAGCTGTTCCTGCTGTGCCAGGACGAGGAGGTCGCGCGGGCCGCGGGCCTGCCCGTCCGGTTCCTCAGCATCCTCATCGCGGTGACGGCCGCGGCGACCGTCGTGATCGCCATGCGCGCGATCGGCCTGCTGCTGGTCAGCGCGCTGATGATCGTTCCGGTCGCGGCCGCGCAGCAGGTCACCCGCGGGTTCCGGGGGACGATGCTGCTGGCGATGGGCGTCGGGGTACTGTCGGCCGTGACGGGGCTGGCGGGCTCTTTCGAGTACGATCTGCCCCCGGGTCCCTCGATCGTGCTGCTCGCCCTGGCGGTGTTCGCGGTCGCGGTCGCCGGGGGGACCGTGGTTCGACGCGGACGTGCCCGGACGGGCGAGGCCCGGGAGGTGATCCCGGACCCGGCCGGTCCCGGCAGGGAAGCCGAGGCGGAGGTGCTCAGAGGATGACGACGGCCCGCCGGGACGCGGTGCGGCAGGCGCTGGCCGGCTGCGAGGGATTCCGCAGCGCCCAGGACATCTACGCCGACCTGCGCGCCGACGGCTCCAAGATCGGCCTGACGACGGTCTACCGGGCGCTGCAGGCGCTCAGCGACTCGGGCGAGGTCGACGTGCTCCGCACCGACGAGGGCGAGGCCGTCTACCGCGCCTGCCGGACCGAGGAGCACCACCACCACCTGGTCTGCCGGGGCTGCGGCAGGACGGTCGAGGTGGAGGGCCCCGCCGTGGAGCGCTGGGCCGACGCGATCGGCGCCGAGCACGGCTTCACGAACATCACGCACACCGTCGAGGTCTTCGGTACCTGCGCCGACTGCGCTTCCTCCTGACCCGCGCCCGGAACCGCCCGGCGGCCGCGTCGGGAGCGCCCTCGCGGGGCGCCCGTCCGGCCGCGGCCGCCGGGCGCGCCGTCAGCCGGCGACCGGCTCGGCGGTGCCCAGCCGCAGGCTGGAGACGGTGAACGGGGTCACCGGCGGGAGGCCCTCCAGCCACCGGTCGTACTGGCTGTTGACGACCATGACGCGCGTCGGGGTGAGCACGATGCTGCTCGGGTGGCGGAACCCGCCCGGCGGCACGTACCGGGCGACGTACCGGCCCCGGTCGACCTCGGACGGCATCGCGACCACCGCGACCTGCGGCACCAGTCCGGGCACCTGGTTCAGGTTGCCCTGGACGACGTACAGCCGGCCGTCGCGCCAGGCGAGCCCGTCGCCGTTGTGCAGCCGGTGCCCGCCCAGGTCGACCTCGGTCGTCGCGCCGTCGCGCGGGTCGATCCGCCACAGGGATCCCGTGGCGCTGTTGACGGTGAGCAGGTGGCGGCCGACGGCGACGATGCCGTTGAGGTTGTGCCGGCCCTCGACCCAGTCGACCGGCGTCGCGGCGACGTCCAGCCAGTTCTCGATCCGCCAGTCGCCGTTCCGGTGGGTGATCCGGTAGACGACCGGCCGGAACGAGTCGGTGGCGTAGACGGTCCCGTCGCCGGCGACGGCGATCTCGTTGACGAACCCGCCGCCCGTCCCGTGCAGCGTGGCGAGGAGCCGCCGCGAGCGCACGTCGTACACGCGCAGGGTGGCGGTGTCGGCGCCGCCCACGTAGAGGCGCCCGGCGCCGTCCAGGGCCAGGCCGGAGGTGACGCTGCGGCCGTCCGTCCCGTCGGGCGACCAGACCTCCAGGTCGCGCCGCGTCACGTGCCCCCGGTAAATGGTGCCGTCCTCGGCGCTGCCGACGTAGAAGTGGCCGGTGCGGCGGTCGTACGCCATGCCCGTCGGGAACGCGCGGTCCCCGGGGACGACGTGGGCGTCGGGCAGGCGGTCCGCGCCGGCGTCGGCCTTCGCGGGCGTGGGGATCAGCGCCAGCAGCACCGTGGCCAGCACGGCGCAGGCGATTCTTCTCATCTGCTCCCTTTCCGGGATTGATCGGCCTCTCCGCAAGGCCGGCGACGCGCCAAGTTGATCAACCGGCCCCGAAAGACGACCTAAAGCCGACCGGGCGCGGGCGGACCCGATGTGACGTCCGCGTCACGATCACGAGAGAATGCCCGCATGGCTACGACTCGCACCGCCAACGCGCACTGGGAAGGGCCGCTGATGGGCGGCCAGGGCACGGTCTCGCTGGACTCCTCCAAGACGGGCACGTTCGACGTGACGTGGCCGTCGCGCGCCGAGGAGCCGGGCGGGAAGACCAGCCCGGAGGAGCTCATCGCCGCGGCGCACTCCACCTGCTACTCCATGGCCCTCTCGCACGCCCTCGCCGGGGCCGGGACGCCGCCGGAGAAGGTCGACACGAAAGCCGAGGTCACGTTCCAGCCGGGCGAGGGCATCACCGGGATCCACCTGACCGTCCGGGCCAGCGTGCCGGGACTGTCGGCGGGCGACTTCGAGAAGGCCGCGCAGGACGCCAAGGCCGGCTGCCCGGTCAGCAAGGCCCTCGCGGGCACGAAGATCACGCTGGACGCGGCGCTGGTGTAGGGCGCCGCACCGGCGGACGGGCCCGCACGCGGACGCGTGCGGGCCCGTCCCGTCCCGTCCGACCGGCGTGCCGCGGCGCAGGCGTGCCGCGGAGGGTCAGGTGGTGGCGGCGGGCTCCACCGGGTTGGGGACGGCGCCGCCGTAGCGGCGGTCGCGGGAGGCGTACAGCTCGCACGCGTGCCACAGGTGGCGGCGGTCGAAATCGGGCCACAGGGTGTCGAGGAACACCATCTCCGCGTACGCCGACTGCCACAGCAGGAAGTTGGACGTGCGCTGCTCGCCGGACGACCGCAGGAACAGGTCGACGTCCGGGATCGACGGCTCGTCCAGGTAGCGGGCGAACACCTTCTCGTCGAGCTTGTCGGGGTTGAGGCGGCCGTCGCGGACGTCGCGGGCGATCGCCGCGGCGGCGTCGATGATCTCGGCGCGGCCCCCGTAGTTCACGCAGAACTGCAGGGTGAGGACGTCGTTGTCGCGCGTCATCTCCTCGGCCGTCTCGAGCTCCTTGATGACGCTGCGCCAGAGGCGGGGGCGGCGGCCCGCCCACCGGACCCGGACGCCCATCGAGTGGAGCTGGTCGCGGCGGCGGCGGATCACGTCCCGGTTGAAGCCCATCAGGAACCGCACCTCGTCCGGCGAGCGCTTCCAGTTCTCGGTGGAGAACGCGTACGCCGACAGGTACGGGACGCCCAGCTCGATCGCGCCCATGATGACGTCGAAGAGCGAGTCCTCGCCGCGCTTGTGCCCCTCGGTGCGCGGGAGCCCGCGCTCCTTGGCCCAGCGGCCGTTGCCGTCCATCACGATGGCGACGTGCCGCGGCACCAGATCCGCCGGGATCGCGGGCGGCCTCGCCCCGTCCCGGTGCGGTTCCGGCGGCAGAACAGCCCTGCTCACACTCTCTCCCTGATGTCGTCTCCGCCGGCGGGGTCGCCGGCGGTCTCGTCGAAGCCGTCGCGCTCCACGTGCCGCAGCGAGCGGATCCCGTGCTCGAGATGCCACTGCAGGTAGGCGGCGACGAGGCCGCTGGTCTCCGCGCGGTGGCGCGGCTCGCTGGCGTCGGCGTACTCCCAGTCGCCGCGCAGCAGCGCCAGCATGAGCCGGAACGTGGGCGGCGCCGGGGTGGCGGCGCCCGGACGGCGGCAGTTCGCGCAGACGGCGCCGCCCGCGGCGATCGCGAAGCCGCGCAGCCCGCCGCGGGCGCCGCACCGGCAGCACTCGTCCAGCGCGGGCGCCCAGCCGGCGACCGACAGGGACCGCAGCAGGTAGGCGTCCAGGACCAGGCGGGCGTCGTGGCTGCGGTCGGCGAGCGTGCGCAGCCCGCCGACCAGGAGGAGGAACTGGCGGAGCGCGGGCTCGCCCTCCTCCGCGGTGAGCTTCTCGGCGGTCTCCAGCATCGCGATGCCCGCCGTGTAGCGGGGGTAGTCGGAGACGAGGCGCTCGCCGTAGGGGCGCAGCGTCTCGGCCTGCGTGATGAGGTCGAGCGACCGCCGCTCGTACAGCTGGAGGTCCACGTGGGTGAACGGCTCCAGCCGGGCGCCGAACCGGGACTTCGTCTTGCGGACGCCCTTCGCGGCGGCGCGGATCCGGCCGGACCGCCGGGTCAGCACCGTCACGATGCGGTCGGCCTCGCCCAGCTTCTGGGTGCGCAGGACGACGCCTTCGTCGCGGTAGAGGGTCACCCGTTCATTCTGGCGCACCCGGCCGGGTGCTCCGTTGCCGGACGGGCATCTCCCCAGGATCTCCACAAGTCCCCCGATCGTGCCGCTGCGCAGGGTGACAATCACGTACCGTGACCGGAACCGGCCGCCGCCGCGCGGCGAAACCCGTGGCCGGACCGGCGGGAACCTGTCAGCGTGGCGGCATGAGATGCCACATCGTGCCGCCGCACATGCTGGAACGCCTCGCCCGCGACACCGCCGACCCGGTCGTGAGCGCCCGCGCCCGCCGCACCATGGCCCTCACCTCCGCCCGGTACGTCGAGCGGCTGGTGCCCGCGCCCGCCCGCTCCCCCGAAGAGGACTTCGTCCCGAAACGGACGATCCATGACGCCGCGGGCCGCGAGACGCTGCCCGGCCGGGCCGTCCGGAAGGAGGGCGACGCGGCGACCGGCGACGCCACCGTCGACCGCTCCTACGACTGGCTCGGCGCCACCTTCGACTTCTTCGAGGAGATCTACCGGCGCGACTCCATCGACGGCGCCGGGCTGCCGCTGGTCTCGACCGTCCACTACGGCGACGGGTACGCCAACGCCTTCTGGAACGGCGAGCAGATGGTGTACGGGGACGGCGACGGGGTGGTGTTCAGCGACTTCACCGGGCCGCTCGACGTCACCGGCCACGAACTCGTCCACGGCATCACCCAGCACACCGCGAACCTGGAGTACTACGGCCAGGCGGGCGCGCTGAACGAGTCGGTGTCCGACGTGTTCGGGTCGCTGGTCAAGCAGTGGCATCTCGGGCAGACCGCCGACCAGGCCGACTGGCTGATCGGCGTGGGCCTGCTCGCCGACGGCGTCCAGGGCGTCGCGCTGCGCTCGATGAAGGAGCCCGGCACCGCCTACGACGACCCGCGGCTCGGCAAGGACCCGCAGCCCGGCCACATGGACGACTACGTCGAGACGTACCGCGACAACGGCGGCGTCCACATCAACTCCGGCATCCCGAACCGCGCGTTCCACCTGGCGGCCGTCGAGATCGGCGGCAACGCCTGGGACAAAGCGGGCCGCGTCTGGTATGACGTCCTCACCGGCGGTGCGCTGGCGGTGGACGTCGACTTCGCCGGCTTCGCCGCCGAGACGGTCCGCGCCGCCGCCCGCCGCTTCGGCGCGGACGCGGCGGAGACGGAGGCGGTCCGGCGCGGATGGACGGGGGTGGGCGTGTCCATCGACGCGGCGGCCGCGGAGGCGTTGAGGTGAGCGGTGAAGGTGACAGTCGTCCGCAGCGGGGGGTTCGCCGGGATCGAGCGGCGGGCCGAGTCCGACAGCACGAGTGACCCGGTGCTGGCCGGGCTCGTCCGGCGCGTCGACCTCGACTCGGTGCCGCCGCCGGGGCGGATCCCCGACCAGTTCCTGTACGAGATCGACATCGACGGCCGGCGGACGACCGTGGGCGAGGCGCAGCTGAGCGGCCCGCTGCGCGAGCTCGTCCACCACGTCCTCGGCCGGGCGCGCTGACCCGCGGGACGGCGCGGCGGGCCGGGGGCCGCGGGGCCTCGGCCCCGCGGCCCGCTCAGAGGACCCCGCCGGTCGCGGACGTGGACGCCCGGCGGACCGGGCGCCCCGCCGCGACCGGTGCTCCGCTCACCGGCGGGCGACGCGGTTGACGGCCGACAGGATCGCCTTGAGGGAGGCGGTGACGATGTTCCCGTCGATGCCCACGCCCCACACCGTGGCGCCGTCCACGTCGCACTCGACGTAGGCGGCGGCGCGCGCGTCGCCGCCCGCGCTCATCGCGTGCTCGGCGTAGTCCAGGACGCGGACGTTGATCCCCACGGACGACAGCGCGTCCTCGAACGCCGACACCGGGCCGTTGCCGAGGCCCTCGATCTCGCGGATCTCGCCGTCGACGCGGACGTCGCAGCTGAGGGCGTCCTTCTCGTCGACGCGGGACGTCGTGCGGTGCGCCAGCAGCCCGACGCGGGGGCCGTTGGACAGGAACTCGGACTCGAAGATCTCCCACATGCGGGCGGGGTCGACCTCGCCGCCCTCGCTGTCGGTGTGCTCCTGCACGACCCGGGAGAACTCGATCTGGAGGCGCCGCGGCAGCTCCAGGGCGTGCTCGGTCTTCATGATGTAGGCGACGCCGCCCTTGCCGGACTGGCTGTTGACCCGGATGACCGCCTCGTAGGTGCGGCCGACGTCGTGCGGGTCGATCGGCAGGTACGGGACCTCCCACCGGTACTCCTCGACGGGCGTCCCGGCGGCCTCCGCGTCGCGCCGCAGGTGCTCGAAGCCCTTGTTGATCGCGTCCTGGTGGGAGCCGGAGAACGCGGTGTAGACGAGGTCGCCGCCGTAGGGGTGCCGCTCGTGGACGGGCAGCTGGTTGCAGTACTCGACGGTGCGGCGGATCTCGTCGATGTCGGAGAAGTCGATCTGCGGGTCGATGCCCTGGGTGAACATGTTCAGCCCCAGGGTGACCAGGCAGACGTTGCCGGTGCGCTCGCCGTTGCCGAACAGGCAGCCCTCGATGCGGTCGGCGCCCGCCATGTAGCCGAGCTCGGCGGCGGCGACCGCGGTGCCGCGGTCGTTGTGCGGGTGCAGCGACAGGACGACCGAGTCGCGGTACGCCAGGTTCCGGCTCATCCACTCGATCTGGTCGGCGTACACGTTCGGCGTGGCCATCTCGACGGTCGCCGGCAGGTTGACGATGACCTTCCGGTCCGGGGTCGGCTTCCACACGTCGTTGACGGCGTTGCAGACCTCGACGGCGTATTCCAGCTCGGTGCCGGTGAACGACTCGGGCGAGTACTGGAAGAAGATCTCGGTGTCGCCCATGTCCTCGGCGAGCTTGGCGCACAGCTTCGCGCCCTCGACGGCGATGGCGGTGATGCCGTCGCGGTCCTGCCCGAACACCACGCGGCGCTGCAGCGTGCTGGTCGAGTTGTACAGGTGGACGATCGCCTGCTTCGCGCCCCGCACCGACTCGAACGTCCGCTCGATCAGTTCGGGGCGGGCCTGCGTCAGCACCTGGATCACGACGTCGTCGGGGATGCGGCCCTCGTCGATGATCTGCCGGACGAAGTCGTAGTCGGTCTGGCTCGCCGCCGGGAACCCGACCTCGATCTCCTTGTAGCCCATCTCGACGAGCAGCTCGAACATCCGCAGCTTGCGGTGGGCGTCCATCGGGTCGATCAGCGCCTGGTTGCCGTCCCGCAGGTCGACCGCGCACCAGCGCGGGGCCCGGGTGATGGCGGCGTCGGGCCAGGTGCGGTCCGCCAGCTTGACGGGGGCGAAGGGGCGGTAGCGCTCGAAGGGCATACCGGAGGGCTGCTGTGCCGGGTACATGCGGTGGGATCTCCCTGCTCGAACCGTGCGGCCGACGTCCACGTCAGAGTCCCGCAGCGAGGGAGCCGACCTGGTTACAGGCCCCCGCTGCGGCCGCTAAGGAGGAGCAGCGCACCAGACACGCCCGCCAAAGTAACAGATGACATCCGTGTTCCGGAAACCGACGTCCGCATGTTGAGACGTCCGGGGCCTCTTCCGTCACGGGAACGTCATCTGCCGTCCGGGACATTCCCGCCCGTCCGCGACCCGGCGGTTCCTCCCCTTACGCTGAATCCATGACCGGTGACCTGGGTTCCGACGCGGGCGGCGCACGGTCGCGCCCGCAGTTCCTGCCGCCCGACGACGGTCTCCCCCCGCCCGGTCCCGGGGACGCCGTCCCGGAGCCGCAGCCCGGGCCCCCGCCGGCCGAGCCGCGGCGGGGCGGCCTCGGCTGGAGCATCGCCCTGATCGCCGCGGCGGCGGCGCTGCTGGTGTCGGCGTTCCTGCCGTGGGCGCGCGCCTCCGTCGTCGTCGACCTGTTCGGCAGCGCGATCTCCCGGGACGTCGCCACGGCGGCGGGCATCGACGCCGACGACGTGGTGCTGTCGGTCCCGGTGTTCGCGGTGGTCGCGATCGTCATGGCCTGCTGGGACCTGCTCGCCCGCGACACCCGCATCACCGGTCTCGCGGCCGTCCCGGGCGTCCTGTCGCTGCTGGCGTGCCTGCTGTTCCTGCTCCGGCTCGACGACGCCCGCGAGGACCTGCCCACGGGCGGCCTGGACGTCGGCTACGAGATCAGCGTGCTGTACGGCTGGTACGTGGCGGTCGCCGCGGGGCTGCTGGTCACCGGGTTCAGCCTGGCGCGCCCGATCACCGCGCGGCTGGGCGGGCGCGGCCGCCCCGCCCCCTACCCGCCGCAGGCGTACCCGCAGGACCAGTACCCGCAGGACCAGTACCCGCAGGAGCAGTACCCCCAAGAGCAATACGCCCAGGAGCAGTACTACGCGCAGTACGGGAACGGCCCGGACGCCGGGGATCCGAACGCGGTCTGGCCGCGGCAGAGCGGGTGGGAGCGGGCGGACGAGTCCGCGCCGGGCGGCGAGGCGGCGGAACGCCGCGACGACCGGCCGTAGGCCCCGTCAGTCGTAGAAGCCGAGGCGGCGGAGCTGCTTGGGGTCGCGCTGCCAGTCCTTGAGCACGCTGACCCGCAGGTCGAGGTAGATCTTCGTGCCGAGCAGCGCCTCGATCTGCCGCCGGGCGGCCGCGCCGACCTCCCGCAGCCGGGCGCCGCGGTGCCCGATGATGATGCCCTTCTGGCTGGGCCGCTCGACGAACAGGTGCGCGTAGACGTCGACGAGGTCGTCCCGTCCCTCGCGCGGCGCCATCTCGTCGACCACGACGGCGATCGAGTGCGGCAGCTCGTCCCGGACGCCTTCGAGCGCGGCCTCCCGGATCAGTTCGCCGATCATCACCTGCTCGGGCTCGTCGGTGAGGTCGCCCTCCGGGTACAGCGGCATGCCCTCCGGCAGCCGGGAGATCAGCAGCTCGCCGACCAGGTCGACCTGGAAGCCGTTCTCCGCCGAGCAGGGCACGATGTCGGCGAACTCCCCCAGCCGTCCCACGGCGAGGAGCTGCTCCGCGACCTGCTCGGGCGCGGCGAGGTCGGTCTTCGTGACGATCGCCACGACCGGGGTCTTCTTCACCCCGGCGAGTTCGCGGGCGATGTACTTGTCGCCCGGCCCCACGGGCTGGTCGGCGGGCACGCAGAACCCGATGACGTCGACCTCGGTGAGCGTGGACCGGACGAGGCTGTCGAGCCGCTCGCCGAGCAGCGTCCGCGGCTTGTGCAGGCCCGGCGTGTCGACCACGACGAGCTGCCCGTCCGGCCGGTGCACGATGCCCCGGATCGCCCGCCGCGTCGTCTGCGGGCGGCTGCTGGTGATCGCCACCTTGGTGCCGACGAGCGCGTTCATCAGCGTCGACTTGCCCACGTTCGGACGTCCGATGAAGCAGGCGAAGCCCGCCCGGAAGCCCTCGGGCGGCGGCGCGGTCGTCAGATCTCCCGTCGATGTCACCCCTCGATTGTCCCCCACCCGGCGACGGGCCCGTCCCGGCGCCCGTCCGGCGGACCGCCGGGCGGCGGTCAGGCGGAGGCTGCGGTGTCGCCGAGCGCGGCCAGGGCCTCGCGGGCCCGCCGGGAGAACAGCGGCGCGCCGAAGGTGTCGGCGGCGCGGGCGGCCCGGCGGTAGTGGTCGGCGGCGACGCGGGCGGGACGCCCCAGGTACCCGGCGAGGTCGCCGAGGATCTGCGCGACCGGCCCGATCGTCGCGAAGGTGGTGCAGCCGCCGGCGAAGTGCCCCTCGTACGGCAGCAGGTCGGCGTACGCCCGCTCGGCGACGTCGCGCTGGTCCAGGACGATCGCGCGGTGGGCGCGGATGCCCGTGGCGAGGTCGAAGAAGTAGTCGGGGCGGATGGGACCCGCCGCGGCGACGGCCGCGCGGGCCTCCGCGACGCGGCCGACGTCGGCCAGCGCGAGCGCGTGGATGTCGGCGGTGGCGGCGACGTGCGGCCACCGCCGCGACAGCCAGGCGGCCCGCTCCAGCAGCTCGCCCGGCCGCCCCTGGACGAGCCGCAGGCAGAACGCGCCGAACCCGACGGTGCCGTCCTCGCTGCTCCAGATCCCGGTGCGGCCGATGTCCTCGCCGACCTGCGCGTACGCCCGCTCGGCGGCGTCGAAGCGGGAGGCGAGGACGTGCACGAGCCCGGCGTACCAGCTCGCGATCTGCGCGAGCAGCGGCAGCCCGTACTGGTCCGCGAGGCGCCGCCCCTCCTCCAGGTGCGCGGAGGCCGCGGCCCGGTCGAGCGCGGCGACGGACGTCTGCTGCAGCTGCAGGTGCGCGAGGACGCGGTAGGCGGCGAGGTCGTGCCGCTCGGCGAGGTCGAGCAGCTCGCGGGCGAGGCGGTACCGCAGCGCGAGGTCGCCGGCGCTCCGGTGGCCGTTGATGTAGCGGCCGTTGAGCGCGACGGCGAGCAGGTCGGGACGGCCGAGGGCGCGGGCCAGCGCGACCGCCTCCTCGGCCGCGGTGACGCCGCGGTCGTCGAAGTCGCCCTCCAGCTCGATCGCCAGGCTGGTCAGCAGCCGGACGCGCAGCTCGTCCTCGCCGTCCGGCAGCGCGCGCAGGGCCTCCTCGGCGGCGTCGATGATCCCCTGGTCGCGGGTGCCGTACTCGCGGCTCGTCCACAGCGTGGGCACGTCGAACGCGGTGATGACGCGGGCCAGCAGCCGGACGTCGCCGTGCGCGCGGGCGTCGGCGACGGCGTGCAGCCGCCGGTCGCGGGCCTGCATGACGTCGCCGGACAGGCCGCAGGCCCGGATGGCGGCGACCTCCGCCTCGAGCCGGTCGCGGACGGCGTCCGGGCGCCCCGTGCGCAGCGTCTCGGCGGCGCGGACCCACAGGTCGGCGGCCGGGCCGTGCGCGAACCGGGCCTCGGCGGCCGCGGCGGCGAGCCGCGCGTAGCGGACGGCCCGGTCCGGTTCGGCGCCCGACTCCAGGTAGTGGTGCGCGATGGCGGCGACCTCGGCGGGGCGGTGCCGTTCCAGCGCGGCGGCGACCCGGCCGTGCAGCCGGGTGCGGCGGGCCCGCGACAGCCCGTCGTAGAGGGTGTCGCGGACGAGCGCGTGCACGAACCGCAGCCGTCCGGGCGCGGGCTCGGTGACCAGTCCGGCGGCGAGGGCGGCGTCGACGGCGTCGATGACGGTCTCCTCGCCGTGCGCGCCCGCGGCCAGCTCCGCGAGGACGGCGAGGTCGGCGTCGCCGCCGACGACGGCGGCGTCGCGCAGCACGTTCCGGGCGGGCTCGGGGAGCCGCGCGATGCGGCGGCGGAGGACGTCCCCCACCCCGGCGGGCACGCGGCGGACGGCGGCGGGCAGGCCCTCGGCGTCCAGCAGCCGGGCCGTCTCGCGGACGAAGAAGGGGTTGCCGCCGGTCCGTTCGGCGATGTCGGCCAGCTCGGCGTCGGCGACGCCGGTCGCGCAGGTCGCGCGCACGAGTTCGGCGACCTCGGCGGGGGCGAGCCCGCCGAGGTCGAGGCGCAGCGGCTCGCGGCGGGCGAGGGCGGCGAGCGCGGCGGCGAGCCGCTCGGGCGCCTCGGTGCGGCGGAACGTCGCGGCGAGCAGGACGCGGCGGCCGCGGAGCCGCTCGGCGAGCCGGACCAGCAGCGCGAGGGTCTCGTCGTCGGCCCAGTGCAGGTCCTCCAGGACGAGCAGCAGCGGGGAGCGCGCGGTGATCCCGGCGAGGTAGTCGCCGACGGCGAGGTGCAGCCGGAACCGCCCGGTGGCGACGTCGGCGCCGCCGCGCCCGGCGGCGGGAGCGGGGCCGGGGGCGGCGTCGTCGAGGAGGGCGGCGAGCCGGGCGGCCAGGGCGGCGTCCGGCGGGAGGGCGGCGGCGAGGTCGCGCAGCAGCTCCGCCCACGGCCACGCGGCGGGCGCCCCGCCGGTCTCCTGCGCGCGGCCCCACGCGCACGTCCAGCCGCGGTCGCCGAGCCGCCGCGCGAACCGTTCGGCGAGCGCCGTCTTGCCCATGCCCGCGTCGCCGCCGACGAGGACCACGCCGCCCCGGCCGGCCGCGCCGTCCAGCAGCGCCAGCTCGCCCTCCCGTCCGACGAACGCCCCCGGCGGCTCCGGCCGCGCCGCCGGGGGCGGGGGCGGGGGCGGCCGCAGGGGCACGGGACGGACCGCGGCCGGCGGTTCGCCCAGCTCGGGGGCCTGGGCGAGGATGTCGGCCTCCAGGCCGCGCAGCGCGGGCCCCGGGTCGACGCCGAGTTCCGCGCCGAGCGCGGCGCGGACCCGGCGGAGCGCGGCGAGCGCGTCCCCCTGCCGTCCCGCCCGGTACAGGGCGAGGGCCAGCAGCCGCCACGCGTCCTCGCGCAGCGGGTTCGCGGCGGCGTGCTCCTCCAGGTCGGGGACGGCCTCGGCGGCGCCCCCGAGCCCGAGCAGGGCCTCGGCGCGGCGCTCGACGGCGAGCCGGCGGCGCTCGTCCAGCCGGGCGGCCTCGGCGGCCGCCCACGGCAGGTCGGCGAACTCGGCGTAGGCGGGGCCGCCCCAGCGGGCGAGGGCGTCCGCGGCGCGGCCGCGGGCGGCGGCCGGGTCGCCCGCGGCGAGCAGCGCGCCCGCCTCGTCGACGAGCGCGTCGAACCGCCACGCGTCCACATTGCCGTCCGGGAGCCGCAGCGCGTAGCCGGGCGGCGCCGTGACCAGGACGCGGGCGGGCGTGCGGGGCGGGCGGCGCGGCTCCAGGGCGCGCCGCAGGTGCGACACGAACGACTGCAGCCCCGCGCCCGCGCGGGGCGGGGCCGTCCCGGCCCACAGGTCCTCGACGAGGGTGTCGGCCGGGACCATCCGGCCGTGCGCGGCGGCGAGCCGGGCCAGCACCGACCGGCGGCGGCGCCCGCCGAGGTCGGCGGGCGCGCCGTCCACCGTCGCGCCGAAGGCGCCGAGCACGCTGACGACGGGCGCGTCCACAACAGTCGACATGTCCCGATCAGACTAACCGGGGCGCGTCGACCGCCGTGATCGCCTCCCTAGGCGCGGCTGGGCTCCCTGGCCGGGGGCTCGGCGCCCGCCGCAGCGGGCACCGAACCGCCGTGCAGGTCGACGTCCGGCAGGATCCGGCCGAGCGGCCCGGGCAGCCACCAGTTGCCGCGGCCGAGCAGCGCCATCGCCGCCGGGACCAGCACGAGCCGGACGACCGTCGCGTCCAGCGCGACGGCGACCGCGAGGCCCACGCCCATCTGCTTGATCACCAGGCCGGGGTCGGCGGCGAACCCGAGGAACACCGCCACCATGATCAGCGCCGCGCTGGTGATCACCCGGCCGGTCGCCGCGAGGCCCGCCGACACCGAGCCGCGCGCGTCCCCGGTCCGCAGCCACTCCTCCCGGACGCGCGACAGCAGGAACACCTCGTAGTCCATCGACACCCCGAACAGCACCGCGAACATCAGCAGCAGGATGAAGCTGGACACCGGGACGCTGTGCGGCAGGCCGAGCAGCTCCGCGCCCCACCCCCACTGGAACACGGCGGTGAGCACCCCGTACGCGGCGCCGATCGACAGCAGGTTCATGGCGGCGGCCTTCAGCGGCGCCAGGACCGACCGGAAGACGATCACCAGCATGACGAACGAGGTCGCCACGACCACGCCGATCACCGGCCACAGCCGCTCGGACAGCAGCCGCGACAGGTCCACGTAGGCGGCCGTCATGCCGGTGACCTCCGCGCCCGGCGGCAGGACGTCCGCGCGGATCCCGTCGACGAGCGGCGTGACGCGCTCGTCCTGCGGCCCGTACTCGGGCGTCACCACGAGCACCGCCGCGTCGCGGGCGTCCGACAGCCGGGGCGGCGCGACGGACGCGACGCCCTCGACGGCGGCGAGCCGGTCGCGCAGGCCCGGCAGCGCCGCCGGGTCCGCCTCCGCCAGGTCCACGGCCACCAGCAGCGGGCCGTTCGCGCCCGGGCCGTACGCCTCGGCGACCAGGTCGTACGCCTGCCGGACCGTGTTGGACGACGGTTCGCTGCCCGCGTCGCTCGGCCACGTCCGCATGCCGAGCGCCGGGCCGGCCAGCGTGAGCATCAGCACCAGCCCGGCCAGCAGCCACGGCCACGGGCGGCGCCCCACGTGCAGCGCCCAGCGGCGGATGCGCGGCGAGTCGGCGGCGGGCGCCGCGCCGGACGCGCGGTCGCGGCGGCGCAGCACCCGGTGCCCGGCCAGCCCGAGCACCGCGGGCAGCAGCGTGAGCGCGCTCGCCACCGTCGCCGCCACCACCAGCCCGGTCGCGAACCCCATCGTCATGAACACCGGGATCCGCGAGACCACCAGCCCGCACAGCGCCAGCAGCACCGTGAACCCGGCGAAGAGCACCGACTGCCCGGCGGTGGCGATGGCGCGGCCCACCGACTCGGGCACGTCCAGCCCGGCGGCGAGTCCCTCGCGGTGCCGGGTGAGGATGAACAGCGCGTAGTCGATGCCGACGCCGAGGCCCACCATCACCGCGAGCGTCGGCGCGGTCGTCGCCACGTTCGTCACGGCCGCCAGCAGCGTGATCCCCGACACGCCCGCGCCCAGGCCGGCCAGCGCGACCACCAGCGGCAGCCCCGCCGCGACCACCGACCCGAACGCCAGCAGGAGGATCACCAGGGCGGCCACCACGCCGACCGCCTCCGCGACCCCGCCGGGCGCGGTGATGTTCTCGGGCACCTGGCCGCCGAACTCCACCCGGTGGCCGGCGTCCTCGAGGCCGCCGGTCGCGTCGCGGAGGGCGTCGAGCGTCGGTCCGGGCTCCAGGTCGGTCACCGGCACCGCGTACCGGACGGTGATCAGCGCCGTGCGGCCGTCCGGACTGGGCAGCGGCGGGTCGACGGCGCCGACGTGCGGCAGCGCGCGCAGCTCGCCGCCCGCGGCGGCGAGCGCGGCCGGGTCGACGCGGCCGTCCCGGGCGTGCACGACGACGCGGGCGTCGGCGCCCGCCAGCGCCGGGAACCGGTCCCGCAGCAGCTCGGTGGCCTGCTGCGACCCGGTCCCCTCGAGGGTGTAGTCGTCCTGCAGCGAGCCTCCGCCGGCCGCCGCGGCTCCTCCCACCGCGGCGACGAGCGCCAGCCACACGACGACGAACCGCCACGGGCGCAGGGCGGCGGCCCTGCCCAGGCGGTACAGCAGACGGGACATCACGTTCCCCCAGAGATCCGGATTCGAGACTCTGAGGGTGCCGCGCCCCGCTTGGCGTCCACTTGGCGCCGACTTGCCGCCCCGCTCCGCGCGCCCGCCGCCCGCCGGGACCGGTCGCGCACGCCCCGCGGCCGCCCCGTACGATCGGGGACGTGAGCGAGCTGAACGCCGAGGACGCGAAGATCATCACCCTGGCGCGGTCGTCCCGGGCCCGCACCGGGGCCGCCGAGGGCGCCGCCGTGCGCGACGAGACCGGCCGCACCTACGCGGCGACGAGCGTGGACCTGCCGTCGCTGCGGCTCTCGGCGCTCAAGGTCGCGGTCGCGATGGCGGTGTCCAGCGGCGCCGAGGACCTCGAGGCCGCCGCCGTCGTCACCGCCGCCGACGCGCCCGACCCGTCCGACGTCACCGCGGTCCGCGACCTCGGCCCCAAGGCGCCCGTCCTGGTCGCCGGACCCGACGGGGCCCTCCGCGACACCCTCTGACCGCCCTCGGACCGACCCCCTCCGGCCGGCGTCCCGCGCCCGGCGCCGTCCGTCCGGCGCCCGTCAGACCGCCCCGCCCGGGCGGGTGTCGAGGCGGCGCACGACGACGGTGCCGATCCGGTTGCGGCGGCCCGCGATCGTCTCCGCCTTCAGCGACAGGACGGCCCCGCCCGGGACGTCGTCGTCATCGTCGTCCGGGCCGCGCGGCGCGGAGCCCACCTCCGCCGTCGAGCCCTCGATCGGGACCCGGCCGAGGGCGTGCGCCAGCAGCCCGCCGACCGTGTCGACGTCCTCGGCGTCGATCTCGACGCCGAACAGCTCGGCGAGGTCGTCCACCGGCAGCCGGGCCGTGACGCGGGCGGCGCCGCCGTCCAGCCACGTCACCGGCGGGATCTCCCGGTCGTACTCGTCGGTGATCTCCCCGACGATCTCCTCCAGGATGTCCTCGATGGTGACGAGGCCCGCGGTGCCGCCGTACTCGTCGATGACGATCGCGACGTGGATCCGGCGGGCCTGCATCTCCCGCAGCAGCTCGTCGATCGGCTTGCTGTCGGGCACGAACGTCGCCGAGCGCATCACCGAGTCGACCGTCTCGACCGACTCGGCCTCGTGGTGCTCGTGGCTGCGGCGCACGACGTCCTTGAGGTAGGCGATGCCGACGACGTCGTCCTCGTTCTCCCCGACGACCGGGATGCGGGAGAAGCCGCTGCGCAGCCCCAGCGACATCGCCTGCCGCAGCGTCTTGTCCCGCTCGATGAACACGATGTCGGTGCGCGGCACCATCACCTCGCGGACGAGCGTGTCGCCGAGCTCGAACACCGAGTGGATCATCTCGCGCTCGTCCGGCTCGATGAGGCTGCGCTGCTCGGCCAGGTCGACCAGGTCGCGCAGCTCCGCCTCCGACGCGAACGGCCCCTCGCGGAAGCCCTTGCCGGGCGTCAGCGCGTTGCCGAGCAGGATCAGCAGCCGCGGCAGCGGCCCGAACACCCGGGTCACCGGGTGCAGGGCGGCCGCGCCCGCGAGCGCGATCCGGTCGGCGTGCTGGATGCCGAGGGTGCGGGGCGCGACCCCGACCGCCACGTAGCTCACCACGATCATCAACGTGGCGGCGACGACGTAGGCGGGCCACGTCTCGTCCAGCCACGAGATGCACAGGTCCGCGACGATCACGGTGGCGACCAGCTCGCAGCCGATCCGCAGCAGCAGCACCATGTTCACGTAGCGGGCCGGGTCGGCGACGACCTCCGCGAGCTTCTTCGAGCCGCGCCGCCGCTCCTTGGCGAACTCCTCGACGGTCACCCGCGAGACGCGCGCGAGCGCCGTCTCGGTGCTGGCCAGCAGGCCCGCGAGCACCACCAGCAGGGCCGCCAGCCCCGCCAGCCACGCCTGCGCCGTGGTCACCGCCGGCCGCGTTTCTCCCGCCAGGAGGTGAGCAGTTCGGCCTGCAGGCCGAACATCTCCTTGTGCTCCTCCGGCTCGGCGTGGTCGTACCCGAGGAGGTGCAGGATGCCGTGCGTGCACAGCAGCTCCAGCTCGTCCCCGGTGCTGTGCCCGGCGGTGCGGGCCTGCCGCTCGGCGACCGACGGGCACAGGACGACGTCGCCGAGCAGGCCCGGGTCGACCTCGTCGTCCTCGTCGGCGCCGCCCGACAGGTGCCCGGGGCGCAGCTCGTCCATCGGGAACGACAGCACGTCGGTCGGGCCCGGCTCGTCCATCCACTTGACGTGCAGCTCGGTCATCGCGTCCTCGTCGACCAGCAGGACCGACAGCTCCGCGAGCGGATGCACGCGGAGCCCGTCCAGCACGTGCCGGGACAGCTCCGCCAAGCCGTTCTCGTCGACCGCCGCGCCCGACTCGTTCAGCACCTCGATGCTCACCGGGAACCCCGCTTGCGACCGGGCCCGCCGCCGCGCGCCGCGTCCTTCTTGAACTCGGGCACCCGCGCCTCGTCGTACCGGTTGTAGGCGTCCACGATGTCGGTGACCAGCTTGTGCCGGACGACGTCCTGGCTGGACAGCCGGGAGAAGTAGATGTCCTCGACGTCCTGCAGGATGTCCTGGACGACGCGCAGCCCGCTCTGTGTCCCGTTCGGGAGGTCGACCTGCGTCACGTCGCCGGTCACCACGACCTTGGAGCCGAACCCGAGCCGGGTGAGGAACATCTTCATCTGCTCGGGCGAGGTGTTCTGCGCCTCGTCCAGGATGATGAAGGAGTCGTTCAAGCTGCGGCCGCGCATGTAGGCCAGGGGCGCGACCTCGATGGTGCCGGCGGCCATCAGCCGCGGGATCGAGTCGGGGTCGACCATGTCGTGCAGCGCGTCGTACAGCGGCCGCAGGTACGGGTCGATCTTCTCGTAGAGCGTGCCGGGCAGGAACCCGAGCCGCTCCCCCGCCTCCACCGCCGGGCGCGTCAGGATGATGCGGTTGACCTGCTTCTCCTGCAGCGCGCGGACGGCCTTGGCCATCGCCAGGTACGTCTTGCCGGTGCCCGCCGGCCCGATGCCGAACACGATCGTGTGCTTGTCGATCGCGTCGACGTACCGCTTCTGGTTGAGCGTCTTCGGGCGGATCGTCCGGCCGCGGCCCGACAGCACGTTCAGGTTGAGCACCTCGGCCGGGCGGGCGTCGCTCTCGCCGCGCAGCATCGCCAGGCTCCGCTCGACCGCGTCGGGCGTCAGCTGGGTGCCGCCCTTGAGCAGCTCGAGCATCTCGGTGAAGAGGCGCGAGACCAGGCCGGTGTCCGTCTCGGACCCGGTCACGGTGATCTCGTTGCCGCGGACGTGGATGTCGATGCCGTCGCCGAACGCGCGCTCGACCGCGTGGAGCAACTCGTCCCGGGAGCCCAGCAGGCTCACCATCGAATGGTCGTCCGGCACCACGATCTTGATCTGGGCGCGGCCGTCGCGCCCCGTGTGAGTTGATTCGACCATCAGCCGGGCCTTGCGGCCTCTCAGACCTGCCTTCTGTCTGCTCCGGGTGTGCAAGGTGTGTCGGTTCCATGGTACCGACCGCCCTCGTCGGCGCGCCGCCGTATTTCCGCTCGCCGCGGCCCGGCCGCGGCCCGCGAAACGGCGCGCCCCGCCCCGTCCCGCCGGCCCGGGTCGGCCGGGCTCAGCCGGGCGGCCAGTTCAGGCCGCGGCCGCCCAGCACGTGCGCGTGCACGTGGAAGACGGTCTGCCCGGCCTGCGCGCCGGTGTTGAAGACGATCCGGTAGCCGGTGTCGGCGATGCCCTCGTCGACGGCGACCTGGTGGGCCTCGCGGAGCACCTCGGCGAGCAGCTCGGCGTCGGCCGCGGCGAGCTCGCCCACCGTCGGGTGGTGGTCCTTGGGGATGACCAGGACGTGCGTGGGCGCCTGCGGGTTGATGTCGCGGAACGCGACGGCCCGGTCGGACGAGCGCACCGTCTTCGCCGGCACGTCCCCGGACACGATCTTGCAGAACAGGCAGTCGGTCATCTGTCTCCCCTCCCGCGGCGGCGACCGCGATCGGAATCCTATCGAGACCCGCGCCGCCGTGCTCCGCGGCGCCCCCCGCCGCTAAGGTTTTCCGGAATCGATCTCCGGTTGTCGAGCCGTTTCCGACCGGCCACTGGTTAGGGTTGTCAATTCAAGGCGTACCCCCCGGATCGCAGGCATGCGGCGCGCCTCGGTTCGGTCGGGAACGCCCGATTCATGCCGCTCTCGGGGTGGCCGACCGAAAGGACGGCCGGGGGACGGCAAAGGCGGCGGATAGGTGACCGAGGCAGACCAGAAGATGCCCTTTCGTAAACCGGACGAGGAGGGCGGGCGTCCCACAGACGTGACCGAGACCCTCGTGGCCAGGGGCGCGGCCGGCGCCGTCGCCGTCGCCTGGGACGCCGACCAGGCGGTGACCGCCCTCTACAGCGCCAACTACCGCTCGCTGGTGCGGCTCGCCGCGATGCTCGTGCGGGACGCGGGAACGGCCGAGGAAGTCGTCCAGGACGCGTTCGTCGCGATGCACGGCGGCTGGCGGCGCCTCCGGGACCCCGACAAGGCCCTGTCGTACCTGCGGCAGTCGGTGGTGAACCGGTCCCGGTCGGTGCTGCGCCACCGCGCCGTCGTCGAGAAGTACGCTCCCAAGGGGCTCCCGGACATGCCGAGCGCGGAGGCCGGGGCCATCGGGGAGCTGGAGCGTTCGGCGGTGATCGACGCGCTCTCCCGGCTCCCACCGCGCCAGCGGGAGGCGCTCGTCCTGCGCTACTACGGTGACCTCTCGGAAGCCGAGATCGCGAACGCCATGGGGATCTCCCGCGGCGCGGTCAAGAGTCATACCGCACGCGGCATGACCGCCCTACGCAACGTCCTGGAGCAGTTCTCATGACCACCGACCCCCACGACGACCACGGCGAGATCCTTCGCCGGGTTCTGAACGCGGAGGCGGAATCGGTCACCCCCTCCGACGACGGCCTGGAGCGCATCCGGGCCCGGATCGCGGCCGAAGGCGGGCGCCGCCGCAGGTTTCCCGGCCGGTTCGGGCCCGCCCGGTTCGGGCCGGCGGGCCTCACCGTGGGCTGGGCGCGCCCCGTGCTCGCCGTCGCCGCGGCCGTCGCGATCGCCGGGTTCGGCGTCACGGCGGGCCCGCAGACGATCGACCTGATCCAGCACACCGTCAACGGCGACGGCCCGTCCCGCGGCGGCGGCGACGACACCGACGGCGACCGCACCGGCGCGAACCCGCCGCCCGTCGTCCCCGGGGACCCGTCGTCGCCCGCGCCGACGACGTCCACCGCGCCGAGCACGTCCGAGGAGGCCGGGGAGCCGTCGTCGTCGCCCGGGCTGTCCTCGTGCGTCATCCCGCGCGGCGGCACGGCCCCGTCCGGCACACCGTCGCCGGACACGACGCCGACGTCCGCCCCGTCCGGCGGGACGCAGTGCCCGGGCGGCCATACGCCCACCACGTCGCCCACCGACCCGCCGCCGTCGACGCCCACCCCGCCCGACCCCTCGCCGGAGCCGAGCGACGAGCAGACGCCGACGCCCAGCGACACCCCGTCGACCACGAAGCAGCAGGACGCCGGGCAGGCCGGTCCCTGACCGGGCGGCCGCCCCGGCGGCGCGTCACCAGCGGCCGGTCGCGGCCTGCAGGACGGCGGCCGCCGCGACCCCGGCCGTCGAGGTGCGCAGCACCGTCGGGCCGAGCCGCACCGGGCGTCCCCCGGCCGCGCCGAACGCGGCCACCTCGTCCTCGGAGATCCCGCCCTCGGGCCCGACCACCAGGACGACCTCCCCCGACGCGGGCGGACGGACGCCGCTGAGCGGCTCGGCGGCCCCCTCGTGCAGGACGAGCGCGGCGGACGCGTCCGCGAGCCGCCGCGCGACGTCGGCGGTCGACGCGAGCGCGGGCACGTGCGGCAGGCGGCTCCGCCGGGCCTGCTTGCCGGCCTCCCGGGCGGCGTTCCGCCAGCGGGCCAGGGCCTTCTCGCGGCGCTCGGGACGCCACTGGGTGACGCACCGGGCGGCGGCCCACGGGACGATCTCGTCCACGCCCGCCTCGGTCATCGTCTCCACCGCCAGCTCGCCCCGGTCGCCCTTCGGCAGCGCCTGCACGACGACCAGGCGGGGCTCCGGCGGCGGCTCGCGGTGCCGGGCCGCGACCTCCAGCGTGAGGGACGCCCGGTCGGCCGCCGTGACGACGCACTCCGCGAGCAGCCCCGCCCCGTCGGTGAGGTCGACGCGCTCCCCCGGCCGCAGCCGCCGCACGGTCGCGGCGTGCCGCCCCTCGGGGCCGTCCAGGACGACGCGGTCGCGTTCCAGCGCGGCCGTCCCGGCGAGGAACACCGGCGGACTCATCGCACTCCCCCAACGTCACCGGACCCCGGGGGCGCGGGCGCGTCCCCGGGGTCCTCATCGGCACCGTCACGGCCTTCCCGGTAGGCCGTCACCGTCTCTCTTCAGTGCTGGTTGAACACGTCCCGCAGGCGGGAGAACATCCCGCGCTGCCCCGGCGCGAACTTGCCGGGCGGGCGCTCCTCGCCGCGCAGCGAGGCGAGCCGCCGCAGCAGCTCCTCCTGCTCCTCGTCGAGCTTGCCGGGCGTCTCCACGTTCACGTGGATCATCAGGTCGCCGCGTCCGCTCTCGTTGAGGTGCCGCACGCCCCGGTTGTAGAGGGTGATCACCTGGCCGGACTGCGTGCCCGGCTTGATGTCGATCTCCTCCGCCGCGTCGAGCGTCTCGATCGTGACGCTGGTGCCGAGCGCCGCCGCCGTCATCGGGATCTCGACCGTGCAGTGCAGGTCGTCGCCCTCCCGCTCGAAGATCGGGTGCGCGCGCTCCACGATCTCCAGGAACAGGTCGCCGGGCGGGCCGCCGCCGGGGCCGACCTCGCCCTCGCCGGCGAGCTGGATGTGGATGCCGTTCTCCACGCCCGCCGGGATCTTGACCTTGACGGTGCGCCGGGTGCGGACGCGCCCGTCCCCGGAGCACTCGGTGCACGGCGTGCGGATCACCGAGCCGAAGCCGCCGCACGCCGGGCAGGGCCGGGCCGTCATGACCTGGCCCAGGAACGAGCGCTGCACCTGCTGCACCTCGCCGCGCCCGTGGCAGGTGTCGCAGGTGTCCGGGTGGGTGCCGGGCGCGCAGCCCGTCGCCTCGCACGCCGAGCACGCGACCGCGGTGTCCACGGTCAGCTCCCGGGTGGTGCCGAACGCGGTCTCCGACAGGTCGAGCTCGACCCGCAGCGTCGCGTTGCGCCCGCGCCGCGCCCGCGACCGGGGGCCGCGCGACGCCGACGTCCCGAAGAACGCGTCCATGATGTCGCTGAAGGGGAACCCGGCGCCGCCGAACCCGCCGGCGCCGCCCCCGCCGCCGCCGGGCGCGAACGGGTCCGCGCCCAGGTCGTACATCTCCCGCTTCTTCGGGTCGGAGAGCACCTCGTACGCCTGGGTGATCTCCTTGAACTTCTCCTGGGTATCCGGGTCGGGGTTGACGTCCGGGTGGAGTTCCCGCGCGAGCCGGCGGTAGGCCTTCTTGACCTCGTCGGCGGTCGCGTTCCGCCCGACCCCCAGGGTCGCGTAGTAGTCGTTGGCCACCTTACGACCCCGCCAGGATCTGTCCCACGTAGCGTGCCACTGCCCGTACCGCTCCCATCGTGCTGGGGTAATCCATGCGTGTAGGCCCGAGCACTCCCAGCCGGGCCAGCGTGAGGTCGCCGACGCCGTAGTCGGCGGCGACGACCGAGGTCGATCGGAGCCCCAATTCGGGGTTCTCGGTGCCGATCCGCACCGTAACAGTAGAGGAGTCGCCGGACTCGCCGAGCAGCCGCATCAGCACCACCTGCTCCTCCAGCGCGACCAGCACCTCCCGCAGGCTCTGCGAGAAGTCCACCGCCGCGAGGTTCGCCGCGCCAGCGAAGACGATCTTCTCCTCGTGCCGTTCGACGAGCGTCTCCAGCAGCACCGACAGCACCGCGGCCGCCACCGGCCGCTCGTCCGGCCCGACCTTGTCCGGCAGGTCCGCGACGGCGGTCGGCACCTCGCCGAGCCCGAGCCCGTCCAGGCACGTGTTGAGCAACGCCCGCAGGTGCCCGATCGATTCCTCGGAGATCTCGCCGGGCGTCTCGATGACCCGCTGCTCCACCCGTCCGGTGTCGGTGATCAGGACGAGCAGCAGCCGGCTCTCGGCCACCCGCACCAGCTCGACGTGCCGCACCGTCGACCGCGTCAGCGACGGGTACTGCACCACCGCGACCTGCCGGGTCAGCTGCGCGAGCAGCTTCACCGTCCGGCCGACGACGTCGTCGAGGTCGTACGCGCCGGACAGGAACGTCTCGATCGCGCGCCGCTCCGGCGCCGACAGCGGCTTGATCGTCGACAGCCGGTCGACGAACAGCCGGTACCCCTTGTCGGTGGGGACGCGGCCCGCACTCGTGTGCGGCTGCGCGATGTACCCCTGCTCCTCCAGAACCGCCATGTCGTTCCGGATCGTGGCGGGGGACACGCCGAGGTTGTGCCGGTCCGCCAAGGACTTGGAGCCCACGGGTTCGTTCGTGGACACGAAGTCCTCGACGATGGCGCGCAGGACCGCGAGCTTCCGGTCGTCCAGCACGTTGTCACCTCCCTCGTGCGCTGCCACTGGCCCCCCGATCAACCGGCGCCGTCCGGCCCCGTGCCGCTGGCACTCCTTACTCCTGAGTGCCAAGTGTACGACCCGCGGGGGCTCTTCTGGAGGGTCCCGGCCCCGGCGGCGGCGCGATCCTATCCGGATCGGCGCCACGCCGAGCGACCGGGGACGACGCCGCCCGCGGCCGCCCTCCGGTTAATGTGCGGACCTGTGCGGAGTAAGGACTACGGCAACGACGTGCTGTCCGGCGACTGGCGCAGGCCCCGCAAGGGCCTCGTGCCCGAGATCCCGGCCGAGCCGGGGCTGGTCGCCGAGGATCCGGACAGCGGATTCTGCGGCGCCGTCGTGGCCTGCGACAAGTTCGGCGTCACCCTGGAGGACCGCTTCGGCAAGCGGCGCGTGTTCCCGCTCACCAAGGCGGGCTTCCTGATCGACGGCGCCCCGGTCACGCTCGTCCGCCCCGAGGCGGCCCCGCGCCGCCCGGCGCGCTCGGCATCCGGCTCCGTCGCCGTCCGGGGCCTGCGCGCGCAGGTCGCCAAGGAGAGCCGCATCTACGTCGAGGGCGTGCACGACGCGGAACTGGTCGAGAAGATCTGGGGCCACGACCTCCGCGTCGAGGGCGTCGTCGTCGAGTACCTGGAGGGCGTGGACGACCTCCCCGCGATCGTCGACGAGTTCGGCCCCGCGGAGGGCCGCCGCCTCGGCGTCCTCGTCGACCACCTCGTCGAGGGCTCCAAGGAGAGCCGCATCGCCGCGCGGGTCTCGTCCCCGCACGTCCTGGTCACCGGCCACCCGTTCGTCGACGTGTGGGAGGCCGTCAAGCCCGCCGCCGTCGGCATCCCCGCCTGGCCCCGCGTCCCCCGCGGCGTCCCGTGGAAGGAGGGCGTCCTGGACGCCCTCGGCTGGGCCCCCGACACGGGCGCCGCCGGGAAGCGCATCCTCGGCTCCGTCACCGCCTACACCGACCTCGAACCCGCCCTCCTGGGCCGCGTCGAGGAACTGATCGACTTCGTGACCGCCCCCCTGATCGCCCGCCCGCCCGTCAGCAC
>NZ_QHJN01000063.1:0-40504 GCF_003947565.1 Actinomadura sp. WAC 06369
GCATCCAGTTGGACACCAGCCCGCCCGGGACCCGCTTCACGGTCGTCATCAGCTCCCCGTCGGTGTCGGGGCGGGGCGGGTTCTCAGGCATGGCGTCAGCTCCGGAATCTCGAACCGAGAATTGCACTCTCCCAGATTGAGAAGATAGATTCCATACATGGCACGAGACCACGGCTTCCATCCGGTCCGGATCACGCGGGTCGTCGAGGAGACGGCCGACGCGCGCACCTTCGTGCTCGACGCGCCGTGGCCGTACCGGGCAGGGCAGTTCGTCACGTTCCGGGCGTGCGGCGTCCTGCGCAGCTACTCGATGTCCAGCTCCCCCGACACCGACGGGGAGCTGATGACGACCGTGAAGCGGGTCCCGGGCGGGCTGGTGTCCAACTGGATGCTCGACAACCTGGCGGCGGGCGACGTCGTCGAGGTGACGCGCCCGGCCGGGGTCTTCTGCCTGCGGGAGACGTCCGCGCCGCTGGTCGCGTTCTGCGGGGGCAGCGGCGTCACACCGGTCCTCTCCCTGGTCAAGAGCGCGCTCGCGACGACCCGGCGGCGGGTCCGGGTGCTCCTCGCCAACCGCGACGCCGACGCGGTCATCTTCCGGTCCGCGCTCGCCGACCTGGCCGACCGGCACCCGGACCGGCTCGAGGTCCACCACCACCTGGACGTCCTGAACGGCTTCGCCACCGAGACGCAGCTCCGCAACTTCGTGAACACCGACACGCACGCCGACTTCTACGTGTGCGGCCCCGCGCCGTTCATGGACCTGGCGGAGCGCGCGCTCCGCGCCCACGGCGCGGGCGCCGACCAGATCTTCGTCGAGCGCTTCGGCTCGGCGGACGCGTCCCCGGCCGAGCAGGAGCCCGCGGCGGAGACCGCGGCGGAGCCCGCGGCGGAGACCTCGCGCGAGGAGCCCGCCGCCGGGGACGGGACGCCCGAGGACGAACCGCGCGAGGACGGGACGGTCACGATCGTCCTCAACGGCAAGAAGCACACCGTCCCGCAGCACCCGGGCGAGACGCTGCTGCAGAGCGCCCGCCGGGCGGGGCTCGCCCCGCCGTTCTCCTGCGAGGCCGGGAACTGCGCCACCTGCATCGCCCAGATTACCGCGGGCGAGGCGAAGATGCGGGTCAACAACGCCCTGGACGACGACGAGGTGGCCGAGGGCCTGATCCTCACCTGCCAGGGCGAGCCCGTGTCCGCCGACGTCACCGTCGTCTACGAGGACTGAGCCCGGACCCGGGCGGTTGGAGCACCCTGAATGGTCGATCTCGAACTGGACGAGGGGCTGGCGGTCATCACCATCGACCGCCCGGAGGCGCGCAACGCCATCGCCCCCGCCACCATGGACGAACTGGACGAGGCCATCGACGCGGCCGCGGGCGCGCGCGCCCTCGTCGTCCGCGGCGCCGGCGACCGCGTGTTCGTCTCGGGCGGCGACCTGAAGCAGCTCGCCGCGATCCGCACCGAGGCCGACGCGACCGCGATGGCGCTGCGGATGCGCGGCGTCTGCGACCGGCTCGCCGCGTTCCCCGCCCCCGTGATCGCCGCGCTGAACGGCCACGCGCTGGGCGGCGGCGCGGAATTCGCGGTCGCCGCCGACATCAGAATCGCGGCCGACGACATCACGATCGGTTTCACCCAGTCCACGCTGGCGATCATGCCTGCCTGGGGCGGTGCCGAACGGCTCGCCGCCCTGGTCGGCCGCGGCCGGGCCCTGCTGCTCGCCGGGACCGGGGAGACGCTCGGCGCGGTCGAGGCGGAACGCGCCGGCCTCGTGGACCGGGTCGTCCCGCGCGCGACGTTCGACCGCGACTGGCGCGCGCTGGCCCGGTCGCTCGCGCACGCCCCGGCCCGCGAGATCAAGCGGGTCTCCGCGGGCGTGGGCGCGGACGAGGCCGCGCGCGCGTTCGCGCGGCTGTGGGTGGCCGACGAGCACTGGCAGGCGGTGGAGAGGATGACGCGACGTGGCAGGTGACCGGCTGATCAACGGCCGTGCGGCGGACGGGCGCGCGGCCCACGACGGCGTACCCGACGACGGCGTACTGGACGACGGTGCGCTCGACGACGGCGCGCTCGGTGACGGCGTGCCCGACGACGGGGTGCCCGACGACGGCGGGGCGGGCGCCCCGCGGATCGAGGAGGGCCCCGCGGGGCCCGTCCTGCGTCCGCCGGGCCGCGCCGACAAGACCGTCCTCTACCTGCGCGGGGACCGGCCGCACCCGGCGGCGTCGGCGTCGGCGCTGGAGCCGTACGGACGCCTCGCGCTGCGGGCGAACGCCGCGGTGGTGCTCCCCCGCCACCGCGCCGAGTTCCCCGCCGCGCTCGACGACGTCCACCGCGCGTACGAGCGGGCGCGGGAGTCGGGCCCGGTGATGCTGGCCGGCGACCGGCTCGGCGGCGGGCTGGCCGCGGCGCTGCTGGTCCGGCTGCGCGACACGGGGGCCGCGCAGCCGGCCTGCGCGGTGCTCGTCTCGGCGCTGCTCGACCTCACGCTGGAGGCGCCGAGCCTGCTGCTCAACGCCGCCGCCGACCCGACGTTCGACCTGGACGCCCTGCGGGAGCGGGTGGCGCGGCACGCCGGGGACACCCCCCGCACCGACCCGCTGCTCAGCCCGCTGCACGCGAACCTGCACGGCTTCCCGCCGCTGCGGCTGCTCACCGCCGGGACCGACCCCCTGCTGGACGACTCGCTGTCGTTCGCCGCCCGCGCGGCCCGGTCCGGGGTGACGGTGGACCTGCGGGTGCTCCAGGACGCCGCGGACCTGCGGACCGCGTTCGTCCCGGCCGTGGCCGACTTCATGGACGTGTGGAGCCCGCGGACGGATCCGGCCGACCGGTCAGAAGGTGCGCGGGAGCGTGGTTGGCCCACCCGGAACCGGGCCAGTTGAACCAGCCCGCCGACGCGGACGTCCCGCCGTCGGGGTGCAGCGTGGCGCCGGTGACGTAGGCCGACAGGCCCGACGCCAGGAACACCACGCACCCCGACACGTCCGTGACCCGGCCCGCCCGGCCCATCGGGATGGCGGCGCGCAGGCCGGCCTCGGTCGACAGCGCCCCGTCCCCGTGGGTGAAGCGGGCCATGTTCGGCGTCGGCGTGAAGTCGGGGGCGACGTTGTTGACGCGGATGCCGTCGGGGGCGAGCTCGACGGCGAGCGTCCGCGCGAACTGCTCCACGGCCGCCTTGGCCGCCGCGTAGACGGCGAAGCCGGGCGCCGCGCGGTGCGCCTCGATCGTCGTCATGTTCACGATGCTGCCGCCGCGCCCGCCCGCCCGCATCCGCGGGATCGCGAGCGAGCAGGCGTCCAGCACGTGCAGCAGGTTGGCGCGCAGCAGCGCGTCCCAGCCCTTCGCGTTCGTGTCGGTGAACGGGGCGCGGAACGTCCCGCCCGCGACGTTGACGAGGGTGTCGAGCCGCCCCCACCGCTCGTCGGCGGCGGCGAACAGCCTCTCCAGCGCCGCGTGGTCGCGGGCGTCGCCGTGGTGGACGACCGCGTCGCGGCCCCGGTCCGCGAGCGCGGCGCGCAGCCGGTCCGCCGCTTCCGCGTCGCTGTCGAGCACGGCCGGGCGGACGCCGTTGGCCGCGAGGTCGTCGACGATCGCCTCCCCGAGCCCGCCCGCCCCGCCGGTGACCACGGCGACGGTGCCGTCCAGTCCCGCGCGGTCCTCGAACCACCCCGGGGCCGTCACCGGCCCGCCGCCAGGTACGTCGCGCCGAACGCCTCGAGCCAGTCGAGGGTGGCCCGCGCGGTGCCCGTCCGGCTCGACACCAGCAGCCAGGTGACGCCCGCCTTCTCGATCTCGGCGAACGCCTCCCGGTGCCGGTCCGCGTCGGCGTCCGGCGCCGCGAGGCCCGCGCCCTGGTAGGAGTGGAGGACGTCGATGGGTTCGTCGCGTCCGGCTTCGGCCGCGGCCGCGCGCAGTTCGGCGGCGGCGCCGGCCAGTTCGCCGAGCGTGCCGAGCGCGGGAGTGCGGGCGGTCGCGCCGAGTCGCGCGCCGCCGGACATCGGCATCCAGCCCTGGGCGCGCAGCGCGGCCCGGCGGCGGCTCAGCTGGGAGTTGCCGCCGATCCAGATCGGGATCGGGTCCTGGACGGGGCGCGGCCGCGCGACCACGTCGCGCGCGCTGAAGTGCCGGCCCTCGTAGGAGAACGGCTCGCCGCTCCAGTGCATCGGGAGCACGTCGAGGGCCTCGTCGAACAGGGCGTTGCGCTCGTCCATGCCGACGCCGAGCGCGTGGAACTCGCTCTTCTGGTAGCCGGCGCCGAGCCCGAGGATCAGCCGCCCGTCCGACAGCTTGTCGAGCGTCGCGGCGGCCTTGGCGAGCAGGAACGGGTTGCGGTAGGGCGCGACCGCCAGGTGGGTGAGCAGCCGCAGCCGGACGGTCGCCGCGGCGACGTGCCCGAGCGCGACGAACGGGTCGAGCGTCTGGTGCCCGCCCGCGTGCAGCCAGCGGGCGCCCGGCACCGGATGCTCGCTGAGGGAGAACCCGTCGAACCCGGCCTTCTCCGCCGCCGCCGCCACCTTGTGGAGCGGCCCGGCGTCCAGGACGTCGCCGTCGGGTCCGTTCGCCTCCGGGTAGTGAAAGACGAAGCGCATTCTCTGTCTCCTCACACGGCCGCCGGCGCGGTCCCGCGCGTCCCGTCCCGGCGGGGAACGGTGCGCGCGACCGGCCGGCGGCCGACGGCGGCGGTCAGGACTTCGCGGCGGCGGCCGCGGCCGCGCGGGCCCGGCTGCGGTAGCCCTCCAGCTTCTCGGCCGGGTCGATGACCCGCTTGCTGCGCGACCGGATCGACACGTCGTGGTCGGCGGCCGCGGCGCGCAGCGCCCCGACCGTCGCCCGCTCCTTCGGGACGTGCGCGAACGGGTCGAACGAGTACCAGCGCATGGCGTTCTCGTACGTCATCTTGTTGATGTCGCCGTCGGGCACCTGGCAGTCGGTCAGGACCTTGTGGAGCTCCTCGGGCGCGTCCGGCCACATCGAGTCGCTGTGGGGGTAGTCGGCCTCCCAGCAGATGTTGTCGATGCCGATGTCGTGCCGCAGCCGCACGCCGAGCGGGTCGCTGATGAAGCAGGTCAGGAAGTGCTCGCGGAACACCTCGCTGGGGAGCTTGCCGCCGAAGTCCTGGAGGGTCCAGGTGGCGTGCATCTCGAACGTCCGGTCGACCCGCTCCATGAAGTAGGGGATCCAGCCGGTGCCGCCCTCCGACAGCGCGATGCGGATGCCGGGGAACTCCTTGATCACGCGGGACCAGAGGAGGTCGGCGGCGGCCTGCACGATGTTCATCGGCTGCAGCGTGATCATCACGTCCGGCGGCGAGTCCACCGCGGGGATCGACAGCCGCCCGGACGAGCCGATGTGCACGTTCAGGACCGTGCCGGTGTCGACGAGCGCCCGCCACAGCGGGTCCCAGTGGTCGCTGTGGAAGCTCGGGTACCCCATCGCCGCCGGGTTCTCGCTGAACGTCAGCGAGCGGCAGCCCTTCCCGGCGACCCGCCGCACCTCGGCCGCGCACGCCTCCGGGTCCCAGATGACCGGCAGCGCCATCGGGATGAAGCGGCCCGGGTGGGCGGCGCACCACTCGTCGATGTGCCAGTCGTTGTACGCGCGCACCAGCGACAGCGAGAAGTCGGCGTCCTCGGTGGCGAACAGCCGCGCCGCGAACCCCGGGAACGACGGGAAGTTCATCGACGCGAGGATGCCGCCCGCGTTCATGTCCTTGACGCGCTCGTCCACGTCGTAGCAGCCGGGCCGGATCTCGTCGAGGCCCTGCGGTTCGAGGCCGTACTCCTCCTTGGGACGGCCCGCCACCGCGTTCAGCGCCGCGTTCGGGATCACCGTGTCGCGGAACTTCCACACGTCCGTGCCGTCCTCCCGGTGGACGAGCTGCGGCGCGTCCTTCCTGTACTTCTCCGGCAGGTGGTTCACGAACATGTCGGGCGGTTCGATGATGTGGTCGTCCACGCTGATCAGGATCAGATCGTCTTTCTTCACGGGGAGCGCTCCGTTCAGTCGTTGTCTTCTCGGGTCCGGTCGGCCGGCTCCGCCCCGTCCGGCCGCGCCTCCGCCGGTCCCGCCTCGACCGACAGGGTGAGGCGGGCGAACCAGAAGCGGAGGACGTTGGCGAGCGTGTACCGCAGGTAGAGGGCGCTGCCGACGATGCAGCCGCAGACGCCCGCGATCCCCGCGGCCTGCGCGTCCCGCTGGGCGAGCGCGTCGGTGGTGCCCCGGGACAGGAAGTAGGACGCGACGCCCGCCGCCAGCCCCGCCGCCATGAGGGCGACGCCGACCCGCAGCCAGAGCAGGGCCCGTCCCGCCGAGGGGTCGGGGATCCTCATCTCGGCGAGCTGGCGGACGAACCTGTCCGCGCGGGTCTCCCCCGCCTCCGTCCGCCCGGCCGGCCCGGTCGCCTCCGCCGCGGGGGCCGCGGCCGTCGTGGATGTCTCGGTCATGTCGCACTTCCCAGGTAGAGGGCCGAGAGGTCGGCCAGGAGTTCGTCGCCGGGGGCGTCCACGCGCTCGATGCGGCCGTTCACCATCACCGCGGCCAGGTCGCAGATCCGCATCACGGTGCTGGCGAACTGCTCGACGACCAGGACGGCGACGCCGGTCCGCGCGATCTCGACGACCAGTTCGTACAGTTCGGCGACCACCAGCGGCGCGAGGCCCATGGACAGCTCGTCGATCAGCAGGACGGCCGGGTCGGTGGCCAGTCCGCGCGCCAGCGCGAGCATCTGCTGCTCGCCGCCGGACATCGTTCCCGCGGTCTGCCGCCGCCGCTCGGCCAGCTTCGGGAACCGGGTGTAGGCGGTCTCCTCCACCGCGGCGCGGTCCGCGCCGGTGAAGGTCATCATCCGCAGGTTCTCCCGCACGGTGAGGTTCGGGAAGATCCCCCGCCCCTCCGGGATGAGGCAGACGCCGCGCCGCGCCAGCTCCACCGGGTCGGCGCCCGCGACGGCCCGGCCGCCGACGCGGACGTCGCCGCGGTCGGCCGGGTGGAGTCCCGCCGCGACGTTCAGGGTCGTGGTCTTGCCGGCGCCGTTCGGGCCGAGCAGCGCCACGATCCGCCCCGCGCCCACGGCCAGGTCCACGCCGTGCAGCACCGAGATGCGGCCGTAGGACGCGTGGACGCCCGACAGTTCGAGCAGGTTCGCGTGCGCGCGCGGATCGGCGGTCGGGTCGGGGTCCGGGTTCGGCGCGGGTGCGGTCATGACGGGGCTCCCAGGTACGCGTCGAGCACGGCCGCGTCGGCGCGGATCCGGTCGGGCGGGCCGCTGGCGATGAGCCTGCCGAGGTCGAGGACGTGCACGGTGTCGCACGCCTCCATCACCAGCCGCATGTCGTGCTCGACGAGGACGACCGCGAGGCCGTCCGCCGCGAGTTCGCGCAGCAGTTCGCCGAACCGCCCGGTCTCGTGCTCGTCCTGCCCGGAGGCGGGCTCGTCGAGCAGCAGGGCCTTGGGCCGGACGGCGAGCGCCCGGCCCAGTTCGACGAGGCGGGCCCGGCCGGTCGGGACCGAGTCGGCGCGGACGTCGGCGATGTCCGCCAGTCCGAGCCGGTCGAGGATCCCGTCGGCGGGCAGGCCGTCGCGGTGGAAATCGGCGGCGACCCGCAGGTTGTCCCGCACGGTCAGGTGGCCGAAGATCTCCAGCCGCTGGAAGGTGCGGCCGAGGCCGCGGCGGGCCCGCGCCGCCGGGCCGAGCCGCGTGACGTTCCGCCCGTCCAGCAGGACCCGTCCCGACCTCGGCCTGACCAGCCCGGAGACCACGTTGAACAGCGTGGTCTTCCCGGCGCCGTTGGGTCCGATCAGGCCGGTGACCCGGCCGGCCTCCGCGGTGATGTCGACCTCCGCCAGGGCGACGTTGCCGCCGAACCGGACGGTCACCGCGCTAGCTTCGAGCAAGGCCATCGAGCACCTCCTCCCGGTCCGCGGGCAGCCAGGGCCGCCGCACGCCGCGCCATTCCAGCGGGACGTCCGCCGCGCTCTCCGGCGCCCGCGGCCTGGCCAGTCCGCGCAGCGCGAGCGCCGCGGCGACCGTCCCGAACGTGAGCACCCAGCCGTTGACGACGTCCAGGAGGCGCAGCCCCCACAGCGCGCCGACGGCCGCGGCGAGCGGGACCCAGAACCGGCGCAGCGGGTCCCACGACTCCCGGAAGTGCGGGACGACGCCCTCGGGGTGGCGGCCCATGCCGATCCCCGCGAGCCCGACCAGCAGCGACGACACGTGGTGCGCGCCGGGCCACAGGGCGGTGATCGCGTGCATGATCCCGGCGAGGTTCACGCCGGTGAAGACCCCGGACCCGACCGCCGCCATCCCGCCGATGACCACCAGCAGGAAGATCGGCAGGCCGGTGACGAGGGTGAAGTGGTCCGGGGTGATGGACCGCGCCTGCATGCCGAACAGCGCGCCGCCGAGCCCCGCGATCCCCGCCGACAGCGCGAACACCGCGACCTTGGTGACCAGCAGCCGGCCGCCCAGGGTGGCACAGGCGGCCTCGCTGTCGCGCATCGCGATGAGCCGCCGCCCGAAGAAGCCGCGGCGCAGGACCACGACCAGCAGGCACAGCACCGCGAGCACCGCCGCCGCGAACATCATCTGGACGCGCTGCCCGGCGAAGACCGGCGTCACCTCGGCGCTGCCGCCGCTGAACAGCCAGTCCACCGGCATCGTGAAGATCCAGCCGTCCAGGATCAGCGCGAACGCCGCGGTCGCGAGCGCCAGGTAGATGCCCGACAGCCGCAGCGCGGGGATCGCGATCACCGCGCCGACGACCGCCGTGACCGCCACCACGGCGAGCAGCGCGAGGGGGTTGCCGCTCGCGCCGACGCCCGCCCAGACGACCGCGCCGATTCCGGCCAGGCTGAGCTGGGCGAGCGAGATCTGCCCGGAGAAGCCGGTCAGCACGACGATGGACAGGCCGATGATCGACATCGGGAAGATCTGCCCGTAGGTGATGACGTCGGGGTCGCTGAGCGTCGTGGCGAGGATCGCCGCGAACACCATCAGGCACGCGCCGAACACCAGCGTCCCCCGGATCGTCGGGGCGGGCAGCGACCGGGTGATGCGGACGCTGCCCCGCACCCGCGGGTTCGGGAACAGCAGCAGGACGACGAACAGCAGCAGCGCGGGCGCCGCGATCCGCAGCCCCGGGAGGTACTCGTTCTGCGGGAGGTACCCGGTGAGGTAGCTCTCGGTGCAGCCGACCACCAGGGCGCCGGCGAACGCCATCGGCAGGCTGCGCAGCCGGCCGAAGATCGCCGCGGCGTACGCGCTGACGATGAGCAGGGACAGGTTGGCGGCGTCGAGGGGGATGCTGGGCGCGATGAGGATGCCGCCGAGGGCGGCGAGCATCGTGCCGAGCACCCACGCCGCCCGCGCGGCGACGACGGGGTCGCCGCCGTTGAGCCGGGCGAGCGACGGGTCGTCGACCGTCGCGCGCATCCCGACGCCGAGGCGCGAGCCGTACAGGAAGGCGTACAGCCCGAGCGCCACGGCGGCGGCGACCAGCAGCGTGACGAGCTGGTGCCACGTCATCGTCGCCGGTCCGAGCCGGATCGCCTCCCGGTCCGCGAAGAACGGCGAGAGCGGACGGGCGACGTTCGGGTCCCAGATCCACTGCGCCATCGCGATCAGCCCGGTGAGCAGGGCGATCGTCACGACCAGCCGCTCGACCTCGCCCACGCCCTGGACCGGGCGCATGATCAGCCGCTCGATGAGCAGGCCGAACAGCGGGGCGAGGACGAGCAGCACCAGCGCGAGCGCGATCGGGACGGGCAGGCCCCACCCCCCGGTCAGCTGCCAGTAGGCGAACGCGGCCATCATCCCCGCCGCGCCGTGGGCGAAGTTGAAGATCCCGGTGGTCGTGTAGGTCAGGACCAGGCCGCTGCTGATGACGGCGTAGATGCCGCCGGTGCTGAGACCGACGATCCCGAAGGTGAGGAACTTGTCCATGGTCGCCGCCGGCCCCTACTGCAGATCCGCCATGCTCTTGCCGACGTCCTCGAGCTTCAGCGGAGCCGGGTAGTCGCCCGTGTACCGGTGCTCGACCTCCTCGCACCGGTAGGCGCCGTCGTCGGGCCGGAAGTCGGCGGGCTCCCAGCCGTCGGGCGTCGCCTGCACGGCGTTCCAGCACCGGGGCGGCGAGGCGGGGTCGGACAGGTCCAGCGGCGCCCGCAGGCCGCCCGCCGTCCACGCGGTCTCCTTCTCGGCGTTCTCCAGGACGCACTTGCGGGTCAGCTCGTCGCACGCGCCGGCCGACTTGGCGAACAGCAGCCAGGCGGAGAAGGACCGCAGGACCGGCAGGTTGACCTCCGCGTCGGGCGCGTACCGCTCGAACATGTCGAGGACCTGCCGCGTCGCCGGGTTGTCGTCCGCCTTCTCCAGCGGGTGCATGCCGCTGAGGTCGGCGTAGGAGGGCTGGCTCTCCAGGGCCGCGCCCGCCAGCTTCACGAACTGGGGGCCGTAGGCGTTGTTGGTGGTGTCGATCCAGTCGAGCTCATGGCCGATGTTGGTGAGCGACTGGAGCAGCTTGGCCAGCTGGTTCCAGTCGCCGAGGAACATCAGGGCCTTGACGTCCTTGTCCTTCATGGCCTGGGCGTACGGCGTCCAGTCGGACACCCCGCGCGCCGGGTACAGCCCGGTGTAGGCGACCTTGCCGCCGAGTCCCTCGATCGTCTCCGAGTGCTGGGCGACCATGATCTTGGTGACCGGCGAGTCGCCGGCGATGACGCCCACGGCGTCCTTCGACGACGGGTACTTCTCCTTGAGCAGCCAGTTGTAGAAGCCGGCGTAGTCGTTGTAGCCGAGCGACGCGCCGTTCGCCATCGCCTGGAGGTCGGCGCCGCGCGCCTGCACCTGGCTCGACTGGGCGGGGAACTCCGGCAGCAGGCACGTCAGGCGGGTCTCGACGCCCTGGCCGTCCAGCGCCGCGGAGCCGCCGACGACCGCGAAGTCGTCCGCGCACGCCTCGGTCATCCGCTGCCGGACCTCCATCAGCTTGGCGTCGCGGACGACGGGGACGAGCTTGCGCCCGTTGACGCCGCCGGCCGCGTTGCACCACTCGGTGAACACCTTGGCGGCGTCCACCATGTCGGGCTTCTTGGTGAAGCCGACGTCGGTGAAGACGCCGACCTTGATCTCGCCGTCGGTGACGCCCCGGGCGTCGGACGGCTTCGCCTCGCCGGGCCCGCACACGTCCTTGAGCGTGCCGAAGTCGGTCTTCGGGACGGCGGCGGACGTGCCGCCGCCGTCCCGTGTCCCGCCCTCGTCGTCCGCCGCGGTGGTGCCGCCGCGGGCGGCGCACCCCGTCAGCGCGACGAGCAGCAGGCCGATGATCAAGGGTCTCAACGTTCCTCCTCGGAGCCGAACCCCCGGATGCGATGGTCAGGTGACCGCGCCCGCCGCCTTCAGGGCGAGGATGCGGTCCCAGTCGAGACCGAGTTCCATGAGGATCTCCTCGGTCTGCGCGGCGAATTCGGGAGCGGGGCCGAGCCGCGGAGCGGTGACGTCGAACTGCACCGGGTTGGCGACGAGTTCGAGCTCACCGGCCCGCACGAGGTACTCGTTGTCGCGGATCTGCGCGTCGTCGCCCACCTGCAGGGAGTCCTGCACGGGGGCCCAGGGCCCCGCGAGGGTGGCGAAACGCTCGGTCCATTCGCCCAGCGTGCGGGAGGCGAGAACCTCCCGCAGCGCCTCGACGGCCGCCGGCGTGTTCGCGGCGATCAGCTCCGCGGTGGCGAAGCGGGGATCGTCGGCCAGGTCGGGGCGGTCGATGTGCCGGCACACGTCGGCCCAGAAGCGGGCCGGCTGCAGCATGACGAAGGCCAGGTGGCGGCCGTCGGCGGTGCGGTACAGGCCGGACAGCGGGTTCGTGGGCGAGCCGTGGGCGCCGGTCGGGGGCGCCTCCAGCGGCTTGCCGAGGTGCTGGGACAGCGCGACGCCGTGGCCCATGGCCCACAGGCCGCTGCCCAGCAGGGAGACGTCCACGACGGGCGCCTCGCCCGTCCGCTCGCGGCGGAACAGCGCCGCGGCGATGCCCCCGGCGAGGTTGGTGCCGGAGACGGTGTCCCCGTAGGCGGGCGCGGGCGGGGGGATCATGCCCTCCACGCCGGGCGGGGTGATGCTGGCGGCGGTGGCGGCCCGCGCCCAGAAGGCGGTCATGTCGTAGCCGCCCTTCTCGGCCTCCCGGCCGCGCGGCCCGAGGGCGCTGCCCCGGGCGTAGACGACGCGCGGGTTGACGGCGCGGACGTCGTCCACGTCGATGCCGAGCTTGCGGCGCGCCGCGGGCAGGAAGCTGGTCAGGAAGACGTCCGCGCGGCGGATCAGCTCGTGCAGGACCTCCCTGCCCTCGGGATCGGCCATGTCGAGGCCGAGGCTGCGCTTGCCGCGGTTGGCGTGCTCGATGTTGGGGTTCGGGTCGCCTTCGACCTTCATCGCGCCGGTCTGCCGGAGCCCGCGCTGCGGGTCGCCGTTGACCGCGTGCTCGATCTTGACGACCTCCGCGCCCCAGTCGGCGAGCACCGCGCCCGCCGACGGGACGAACCCGTACATCGCGACCTCGACGACGCGGACGCCGTCCAGCGGCGCGCTCACGACGCCGCCACGGCGAACGTCTTGCGCTCCATGAACTCCTCGAGCCCGGCGACGCCCATCTCGCGGCCGATCCCGGACTGCTTGTAGCCGCCGAACGGCGCGTCGGGCGCGAAGTAGTTGCCGCCGTTGATGCTGAACGTCCCGCTGCGGACGCGGCGCGCGACCGCGATCGCGCGGTCCTCGTCGGCGCTCTGGACCCCGCCGGACAGCCCGTAGATGGAGTCGTTGGCGATGCGGACGGCGTCGTCGTCGCCGTCGTAGGGGATCACGACGAGGACGGGCCCGAAGATCTCCTCCTGCGCGATCTCGCTGGCCGGGTCGACGCCGGCGAGCAGCGTCGGCGTGTAGAAGAAGCCCGGGTCGACCCGCTCGCCGCCGGTGACGAGCTTCGCGCCCGCCTCGACGGCGCGCTTGACCATGCCGTCGACCTTGTCGCGCTGGGCCTCGCTGATGAGCGGGCCCATGTAGGTCTTGGGGTCGCCGGGGTCGCCGTACGCGACCCGCCCGAGGTTGGCCGCGACCTTCTCGACGATCTCGTCGTGCCGGTCGCGCGGCACCAGGAGGCGGCTGGTGAGGGCGCAGCCCTGCCCGGCGTGCGAGCAGATCATGAAGGCCGAGAACATGGCCGCGGTGTCGAAGTCGGCGTCGTCGAGCAGGATCATCGCGGACTTGCCGCCGAGTTCGAGGAAGACGCGCTTCACGGTGCGGCTCGCGGCCTCCATGACCCGGCGGCCGGTGGCGGTCGAGCCGGTGAAGGTGACGACGTCCACGTCCGGGCTGGCGGTGAGCACCTCGCCGACCGCGGCGTCGGAGGAGCTGAGGACGTTGACGACCCCGGGCGGGATGTCGGTGTGCTCGGCGATCAGCTCGCCGAGCGCCAGCGTGACGAGCGGCGTGTCCGGCGCGGCCTTGAGCACCACCGTGCAGCCGGCGGCGAGGGACGGCGCCAGCTTCGCGAACCCGATCTGGTTCGGGTAGTTGTACGGGATGATCGCGGCGACGACGCCGGCGGCCTCCTTCTCCACCCAGCGCCGGTGCCGCTGCCCGCGGGACTCGAGGTCGGGGAGCTCCTCGGTCAGCGGGTACTCGCGCAGCAGGTCGGCGTAGTAGCGGAACATCTCGATCGGCACGTCGAGCTGGTTGGCGTGGGTGAGCATGCGCGGCGCACCGACCTCGGTGATCGTCAGTTCCCGCAGCTCCTCCCGGTGCTCGAGCAGCGCCATGTGGAGCTGGTCGAGGCACCGGATGCGCAACTCCCGGTCGGTCGCCCAGTCCGTGGCGTCGAACGCGCGCCGCGCGGCCGCGACGGCCCGCTCGGCGTCGGCGGCCGTGGCGTCCGGGGCCCGGTCGAACTCCTCGCCGGTCGCGGGATTGACCGAGGGGTAGGTCCGTTCGGTCTCGACGAGCCTTCCGTCGATGAGCAGGTTCTTCACCCTCGCCCCGCCTCCTGAAGTCGCATCCTGCCTCCTTGATGGCTGGAAACTACATTCTCGCCGCACGCAAATCAACCATCCAGTTTCGAGAACGGAGTGCCAGTACCGACTCCGCCCGACACTCCCGGCACCGCGGCCCCACGATCCGCCACCGGGACCCCGACCAGGGGGCTTTCCCGGTCTCACCGTTGGAGAGTAATGTTCTCGTATTCGGAAGGGAGATTTTCATGATCGAGACCCGGGCGCTCAGCCCGCACCTCGGCGTGCAGGTCACGGGCGTCGGCGACCTGCTCGACGACGCGCTGGTCGGCCGCTGCGACGAGGCGCTCAGGTGGCGCGGCGTGCTGCTCGTCCGCGGCCTGCACCTGGACGACGAAGCCCAGCTCGCGTTCTGCCGCAAGCTGGGACGGGTCGTGTCGCTGCGCGGCCGGGAGATCTTCACGGTGTCGCTCGACCCGTCCAGGAACCCCACCGCCGAGTACCTCAAGGGCACCTTCCACTGGCACCTGGACGGGACGACCGACCCGACCCCGGTCAGGACGACGACGCTGACCGCCCGGCACGCGGCCATGACCGGCGGCGGCACGCAGTTCGCCAGCACCTACGCGGCCTACGAGAACCTCCCCGAGAAGCAGCGCGAACGCTACGACGGCCTGCGGGTGGTGCACAGCTTCGAGGCGGCGCAGCGGCGGGCGAACCCCGAGCCCACCGAGAAGGAGCTGGCGTCCTGGCGCAACGTCCCCGCGCAGGAGACGCCGCTGGTCTGGAAGCGGCGGGACGGCCGCCGCTCGCTCGTGATCGGCGCGACGGCCGACCGCATCGTCGGCATGGACCCGGACGAGAGCACGGAGATCCTGGAGGAACTGCTCGACTGGTCCACCCAGGAGCGGTTCCGCTACACGCACGAGTGGGAGGTCGGCGACTTCGTCATGTGGGACAACACCGGCATGCTGCACCGCGCCCTGCCCTACGACCCGTCCTCGGAGCGGACGCTGCACCGCACCACGATCGTCGGCGACGAGGCGTTCGCGTGAGCGCCCCGGAGCAGGGCGCGGGCCGGGGCGCCGGGAGGACCGCCGTGGTCACCGGCGGCGGGTCCGGCATCGGCAAGGCCGTCTGCGAGCGGCTGGCCGCCGACGGCTACAACGTCGCCGCGCTGGACCTGAACCCGGCCACCGCCGCCTTCGGGCAGGCCGCCGACGTGACCGACCGGGCGCAGGTCGACAAGGCGCTCGCCGCCGTCCGGGAGCACTTCGGCCCGGTGACCGTGCTCGTCAACGCCGCCGGGCTGGACGGCTTCAAGCGGTTCGCCGACCTGTCGTTCGAGTCCTGGCGGCGCGTCATCGACGTGAACCTCAACGGGGTCTTCCACTGCGTGCAGGCCGTCCTGCCCGACATGACGGAGGCCGGCTGGGGGCGGATCGTCAACATCTCCTCGTCCAGCGCCCACTCCGGCCAGCAGTACATGGCGCACTACGTGTCGGCGAAGTCGGCCGTCAACGGCCTCACCAAGGCGCTCGCGCTGGAGCTGGGCCCGGCCGGGATCACCGTCAACGCGGTGCCGCCCGGCTTCATCGACACCCCGATGCTGCGCAAGGCCGAGGGCCGCGGCCTGCTCGGCGGGACCGTCGAGGAGCACATCGCGCGCACGCCCGTCCGCCGCGTCGGGCGTCCGGAGGACATCGCCGCGACCTGCGCGTTCCTCGTCTCCGAGGAGGCCGGGTACATCACCGGGCAGATCGTGGGCGTGAACGGGGGGCGGAACACGTGACGCGCCTGCCGCCGCTCCCCCGCGACATGTGGGACGCCGAGACCGTCGCGGCGTTCTCCCCGCGCGAGGGCCGGCTCCCGCCGCCCAACAACGCGCTCGACCTGCTGGCCCGGCATCCCGCGCTCGCGCGGGCGTTCATGCGGTACAACGCGTACACGCTGAACCGCTCGTCGCTGCCGGACACCGTCCGCGAGCTGGCCGTCCTGCGGATCGCGTGGCGCCGCCGCTGCCGCTACGAGTGGGCGCAGCACGTGGTGATCGCCCGGGAGGCCGGCGTCACCGAGGCGGAGATCGAGGAGGTGCGCTCCGGCGCGCCCACGCTGCTGAACCGGGTCGTGGACGAGCTGGACGAGCGGGCCGACCTCACCGACGAGACCTACCGGAAGATCGCGGCCGAGCTGGGCGACGACCGGCGGCTCATGGACCTGGTCTTCACGGTGGGCACCTACGGGCTCCTCGCCATGGTCTTCAACAGCTTCCGGCTGCCGCTGGACGAGGGCATGTCCGACGAGGGCTTCGACGCGGCCTTCGGCGCGGAGACCTGACCCGGAACCGGTGAACGCGGTGGCGGCCGCCCCTCGCCGGGACGGCCGCCACCGCGTTCGCGCTCGGGGGCGTCACTGCGACTTGAGCTTGTCCTTCATGCCGTCGAGCTTCATCAGGACGGGGTAGCCGTCGACGCTGAGGGCGTTGCCGTGCCCGGTCTGGTGGGTGTCGAACACCGACTGGATCGCGGCGTAGAAGCCCTGCACGTCCAGGGTCTGGTTGACGGCCCGCTTCGCCTGCCGCAGCGCGAACGGGTGCATCTGCGCGATCTGCCCGGCCAGCTCCATCGCGGACGCCTCCAGCTCGCCGAGCGGCACGACCCTGTTGACCATGCCGACCTTCTCGGCCTCCGCGGCGGTGACCGCGCGGCCGGTGAACAGGATCTCCTTGGCCTTGCGCGGCCCGAGCTCCCAGGTGTGGCCGTGGTACTCCACGCCGCCGATGCCCATGTGGACGACCGGGTCGGAGAACTCGGCGTTCTCGGCCGCGACGATCAGGTCGCACGGCCAGCACAGCATCAGCCCGCCCGCGATGCACTTGCCCTGCACCGCCGCGATCGACGGCTTCGGGACGTTGCGCCAGCGCAGCGTGTACTCCAGGTACCGGCGCGACTCGACCGAGTAGATCCACTCCAGGGTGAGCTTCTCCGGGGCCCACTCGCGGTCCTTCAGGTCGTGCCCGGCGGAGAAGTGCCGCCCGTTCGCCTTCAGCACGATGACCCGGACGCCGTCGTCGGCCGCGGCCCGCGCCCACGCCGCGTCCAGGTCGTCCAGCAGCGCCCCGGTCTGCGCGTTGGCGGCCTCGGGCCGGTTCAGCGTGATGACCGCGACCTTGTCGGCGACCTCGTAGAGGATCTGGTCCATTGGCTCTCCTTACCTGGGCAGGCCGAGGACGCGCTCGGCGATGATGTTGCGCTGGATCTCGGACGTGCCGCCGGCGATCGTCCCGGCGAAGCTGCGGACGTACCGCTCGAACCAGCTGCAGGAGAACGCCTCGTTGCTCATGTGGTTGGGCGGCGACGTCCGCTCGGGATGCACGAGCCCCCCGGCGCCCCGCTCCTCCAGGGCGTGCAGGGACGCCTCCTGCACGGCCTCGGAGCCGAGCAGTTTCAGCACCGACAGCTCGGCGGGGTCGACCCGGTCGCCCAGGGCCCGGTACCCGAGCAGCCGGAGCGCCTGGAGGTCCATCTGGAGCGTGGCGTACCACTCCTGGTCGCTGGGCGCGTCCCGGACCAGGTCCTCCAGCCGCTCGGCGAAGCTGAGCCACAGCAGCGTCCGCTCGTGGCCCAGGGAGCCGTGCGCGACGCCCCAGCCCTTGTTCAGCGCGCCGATCAGGTTTTCCTTCGGCACCCGCACGTCGGTGAAGAAGACCTCGTTGAAGTCCAGGTCGGCGGGGTCGGCGATGGACCCGAACGGCCGGCGCACCACGCCCGGCGCCCCGGTCGGGACGAGCAGGACGCTGATGCCCTTGTGCTTGGGGGCGTCCGGGTCGGTCCGGACGAACGTCAGCAGCACGTCGGCGTCGTGCGCGCCCGACGTCCACACCTTCTGCCCGTTGACGACGAACTCGTCGCCGTCGAGGACGGCGCGGGTCCGCAGGCCGGCCAGGTCCGACCCCGCGCCCGGCTCGCTCATGCCGAGCGCCGCGGTGATCTCGGCGCGCAGGATGGGCACGGCCCAGCGGCGCTTCTGCTCCTCGGTCCCGAACGTCAGGACGGACGCGGCGATGATGCCGACGCCCTGCGGGTTGAAGCTGTGGTAGATCCGCCGCCGCGACAGCTCCTCCAGGTGCGCGAGCTGCTGCGGGAGCGTCGCGTTCCGGCCGCCGAACTCGGGCGGGTTGCCCGGCAGGAGCCAGCCCGCGTCGAACAGCGTCCGCTGCCACCGCCGCGCCCACTCGGGGACGTCCGCGCTCGACTTCGACCGCGGCACGGCCTCGGCCGCCGTCGGCAGGTGCGCGTCGAGGAACGCGGAGAACTCGGCGCGGAACGCCTCGACCTCCGGATCGGAGCCCAACCTCATCGGAGCAACGCCCTCCTGTGCTCGGCCGCCGTTCCCAGCAGCAGGTCGCAGGCTTTCGCCCGCTTGAGATGGATCTGCAGCTCGTTCTCCCAGGTGAAGCCCATGGCCCCGTACAGCTGGAGGCCGTTGCGGAAGACGACCTGCTGGCATTCGCCGGCGGCGGCCTTGGCCATCGCCGCCGCACGGCCGCGGCGGGGGTCGTCCTCGGCGATCGTCAGGGCGGAGAAGTAGGCGAGCGCCCGGGCGCGCTCGATGGCGACGTGCATGTCGGCCGCCTTGTGCTTGACGGCCTGGAACGAGCCGATGGGCACGCCGAACTGGTGCCGGTCGCGGACGTGCGCGACGACCATGTCGAGGATGCGGCGGCAGCTCCCCACCGCGGTGATCGCCAGCCCCATCAGCGCGAGGTCGGGGACTCCGGCGACGAGGCGCGGCCCGTCCGGCCGGGACGGCACGTGCGCCACGTGCAGGGTGGGGTCGAACGTGTCGACGCGCTCGGCGGCCGCGTCCGCGCCGTCCACGACGACGACGCCGTCCGCCGTCACCAGCGCGATCTCGTCCGCGCGGTCGGCGTCCAGGACGAACCGGCCGGTCCCGTCGCACACCGCCGTCCCCGTTCCCCGCGGCGGCCGCCCGGCGAGCGGGAGGAACCAGGTGGCGGTGGCGAGGAAGGGCGTCGGGTCGGCGGCGTACCCGAGTTCCTCCAGCACGATCGCCAGCTCCACCGGCGGGGCGTCCAGCCAGCCCAGCTCGCGGTGGGCCGCCCACAGCTCGTCTTCGGGACGCGACCGCGACTTGGCGACCGTTTCGCGGACCGTCTGCCGGAGCAGCCGCTGGTCCTCATCCAACTCGAACTCCATGCGCGCGAGAATAGCATTCTCGTTCTTTGTAAGTAAGAGTCTCATATTTCGCTTCACGCGAGTATCATCAACGAGATGTCCGAGGTCGTGGAAGAACCCGCCTGGCGCCGACGCGCGGTCGAGCGCTCCACCCGAGCCGCCAAGCTGCGCGCCGAGCAGCGCGTGCAGCGCTTCCTCGACGCCGCGCAGGAGCTGATGGCGGAGAAGGGGACGACCGACTTCACGGTGCAGGAGGTCGTGGACCGCTCCCGGCAGTCGCTGCGCAGCTTCTACCAGCACTTCGACGGCAAGCACGAGCTGCTGCTGGCGCTGTTCGAGGACGCCCTCGCCGCCGGGGCGGCCGAGGTCCGGGAGGCCGCGGAGCGCCGGTGCGAGCCCCTGCCGCGGCTGCGGGCCGCGGTCGAGACCCTCTACGGGCAGTGCCGTCCGACGCCCGGGGAGAGCCGCCCGCTGTTCAGCGACTTCGCCCTGCGGCTCCTCGTCTCGCACCCGCCCCAGGTGGCGGCCGCGCACCGCCCGATGCTGGACGTCTTCACCGAGCTCGTCGAGGAGGCCGCCGCGGCGGGCGCCGTCCGTCCGGGCCGGCCGCGCCGCCAGGCGGCCCTGGTCATGCAGACGGTCATCTTCACCGCGCACAGCAGCGGCGGCGGCGACGGCTCCGCCGTCCCGATGACCGCACCGGAGATCTGGCATTTCTGCCTGCGCGGCATCACGGCCCCCGCCGCGGACTAGCCGGGCCCGCCGCGACGGCGGCGGGCCCGGCACGGTCCGCGGGGGGTGCGGTCAGGCGGCCTGCTCCTCCGGCTGCGCCGCGGGCTCGCGCTCCGGACGCCAGAACGCGGCGAGCAGTCCCGCGGTCGCGGCGACCCCCACGCCGAGCGCGATGCCGCCGCCTGCCCAGCCGGTGACCTCGATGTCCGCGGCGGCGTCCACCGAGACCGTCCCGGGGCCGAGCGCCGCGAGCGCGACGCAGACGACGGCCAGGACCAGGACGTACTCGTAGCCGTCCTTGAACACGAAGAACCCGTTCGACCGGTGCGCGAGCAGCCCGGCGACGAGCATCACCGACACGATCGCCGCGCAGGCCAGCGGCGTCAGCAGGCCCAGGATCAGCAGCGCGCCCGCACCGATCTCGGTGAGCACGCTCAGCCACGCCTGGAGCGTCCCGCGGCGCAGCCCGAGGCCGCTGAACCAGCCCGCGGTGCCCGCGATGCGGCCGCCGCCGCGCCAGTGGTTGTACCCGTGGACGATCATCGTGGCGCCCACGACCAGCCGCACGGCCAGCAGGGCCGCGGCCTCGGCTTCCGGCATCTCATTCTCCCGTCGGGTCGGTGTCGGCTCCGGTCCCGGTTCCGGGGCCGTCGTCGGCGTCGGCGCGGAGTCGGGTGCGCGCCGACGCGCACTCCTCGGCGAACGCCAGCGCCTTCCAGTGGTAGGCGGCGGCGGCGTACCCGAGGCTCAGATTGTGGCCCCCGCCGGCCTGCTCGTCGACGGCGACGCGGGGCGATCCGCCGAACAGCCCCGCGACCTCGTCCAGCGCCGCCCGTCCGGGACGCCAGACGGTCTCGTGCTCGGCGAGGGTGTAGCGCACGGGGACCCGCACCCGGGCGGCCAGCCCGGGCAGGCGGGACGGCCAGGGCGGCACCACGTCCCCCTCGTAGGCGGGCGACCTGGCCTGCAGGTCCGGGTGGCCGATGACGTCGGGCGGGTACAGCTCGTCCGGTCCCCAGATGAGCCCGCGGATGCTCCGCGCCGCCGGGAGCCGCTTCCCGTCGCCGGGGGCGAGGATCCCGGCGGCCCGGTCGTGGTGCCGGACGCCGGTGCCGGAGAGCTCCAGCCCCAGCAGCGCGTCGCCCCGCCCGCAGGCGGCCATCCGCACGGCCAGCTCGCAACCGACCGAGTGCGCCAGCACGAACAGGCCCGCGCCGCGCGGGCGCGGCCCCAGCAGGGCGTCCACGGCCCGGTACGCGAGGTCGACCCGCCGCTCGGCGGGCGCCACCCGCTCCGCGTGCGGGGCGGACGCGCCGTAGCCGGGCCGGTCGAGCGCGATGACGGTGAAGCCGAGCGCGGCGCCCGTCCGCAGCAGCGACAGCCGGGGATGCCCGGGCGCGTCGAAGTAGGCGGTGCTCACCGCCCCGCCGTGCAGCGCGAGGACGGTCGCGCGCGGGTGCGGCACCGCCGCGATCCGCGCCGACATCGGCACGCCGCCGACGTCGGCGACGCGCGCCTCCACCGTGCCGCCGGTACGGGCGCCGCCGTCGCGGGCGCCGCCGTCGCGGGTGTCCGTGCGGGCGTCCGTGCGGGCCCGTTCGCCGAGCGTCATGCGTCCGTCCTGAGGAGCATCGCGCCGCCGGGGGTGAGGCCGCCGCTGCTCACCACGGCGACCCGGGCGCCCGGCACCTGGCGCTCGCCGCCGTCGCCGCGGAGCTGGACGACCGCCTCGTGAACCAGCCCCATCCCGTGCGTCCGGCCGTGCGAGAGCTGCCCGCCGTGCGTGTTCAGCGGGAGGACGCCGTCCCGGGCGATGTTCTTGCCGCCGTCGAGGAAGTCCTTCGCCTCGCCGATGCCGCAGAACCCCAGCGCCTCGATCCAGGAGAGGCAGTTGATCGTGAACCCGTCGTAGAGCTGCGCGACGTCCACGTCGGACGGCCGCAGCGTCGTGCGCGTCCACAGGTGGGCGGCGGGGCCGAGCACCTGCGGCTCGTGCGTGAGGGTGCTCTGGTCCCAGTCGATCCGCTCGGTGATCTGCGTGCCGACCGCCTCGACCAGGACGGGCGGCCGGGCGAGGTCCCGCGCGGCGTCCGCGGCCGACACGATCACGGCGACGGCGCCGTCGCAGGGCACGTCGCAGTCGTAGAGGCCGAACGGCGTCGTGATCGGCCGCGCCTCCAGGTAGTCGTCCATCGTCATCGGGGACCGGTAGATCGCCGTCGGGGTGAGGGCGGCGTTCGCGCGCTGGTTCAGCGCGATCCAGCCGAGGGTCTCGCGGGTCGTGCCGTACCGGTGGAAGTGCCGCTGGGCGTTCTGCGCGAGGGTGTGCGCCGCCGACGTCGACCCGAACGGCGTCCGCCAGCTCGCGGCCCCCTCGACGCGGCCGCCGCCCGCGCCCGCGCCGCCGCGCCGCGCCAGCTCCCCGTGCGTGGTCTCCCACAGCGTCCGGAAGCACAGGACGTGCCGGGCGAGCCCGCCCGCGACCGCCAGCATCGCCGCGATCAGCGACCCGCCGGGACCGAACGTCTCGGCGCCGCCGTTGTACCAGGTCGGCCGCAGGCCCAGCGCGGCCTCCAAGGCGGTCACGCCGCCCTCGCCGAACCCGCCGAACGGGCCCGCTCCGGGGTAGGTGGCCAGGCCGTCGATGTCGTCCAGGGTCAGGCCCGCGTCGGCGACGGCGCGCTCGCACGCCTGCACGGTGAGGGACAGCGGGTCCGCCATGAGCCGGCGGCCGAGTTCGGACGCGCCGATGCCGGTGAGGGCGGCCCTGTCCTCGAACTTGTCGGTGGTGAGCATCGGGCGGACGAGCGTCGCCATCCGCTCGGGCGGGACCTCGTCGGCGGGGAGGCCGGCCGGCGGCCCCTGCTCGGCGGCGGGCCGGAAGAGCGGCAGCCACACGTCCTCGACGTGCTCGAACACGACCTCCATCCGCATGCCGAGGACCAGGTCGCCGGGGTCGCACCCGACGGCGTTGGTGGTGAGCCGCACGCGGGGGTCGTCCTCGAGCGCCACCTGCGCCACGACGTACGGCGCCGGGAGGCCCGGCAGGCCGAACCGGTGGTTGACGGTGAACCCGATGAGGGTGGCGCGGCCGGAGACCTCCCGCACGCCGAGCGCCGTCCCGCGGCAGTACCGGCACACCGGTTGCGGCGGGTGGATCAGCGCCGAGCACGCCTCGCACTCCTGCACGCGCAGGCGCCCGTCCGCGCCGGACGTCCAGAAGAACTCGTTCTCCGGGGTGAGCCGGGGCAGCGGGCGCCCCGCCCCGGCGGCCGCCTCTCCCCCGGTCGCGCTGCCGGTCGCGCTGCCGCCCACCGTGCCTCCTCACTCCATGGCGTCCGACGTCATGGGCTTCAGATGGATTGAATTATGGTTCATTTTCTTGGATCATCGTTGATCCTACTGATGGGAGGCTCATCTGTGAACAGCGAGGTGCGTGCGCCGTGAGGCGGCCGCGGAGCGTCGTCGTGGCGGGCGCGGGGGCGGCGGGCGTCGCCGCCGCCGAGACGCTGCGCCGCGAGGGCTACGAGGGTCCGCTCGTCCTGCTCGGCGACGAGCCGGCGCCGCCCTACGACCGCCCCCCGCTGTCGAAGCAGGTGCTGACCGGCGCCTGGGAGCCCGAGCGCACCGACCTGCGCGACGCGGACCACTTCGCCGGCCTGGACGTCCGGCTGGTGCGCGGCCGCGCGACGGGCCTCGACGTCGGGCGCGCGCTCGTCCGGGTCGAGGGCGCGCCGGACCTGCCGTACGACGGGCTGGTGATCGCCACCGGCCTGCGCCCGCGCCGCCTTCCGGAGTGCCGTGACCTGGCGGGCGTGCACGTCCTGCGGGACCGTTCGGACGCGCTGGCACTGCGGGCGGCGCTGCGGGACGCCCTGCGGGACGGGCGGCGGGCCGTCGTGGTCGGCGCCGGCTTCCTCGGCCTGGAGGTGGCGGCCGCGGCGCGCGGCATGGGCCTGGAGGTGACCGTCGCCGACCCGCTCCCGGTGCCGATGACGCGCCAGGTCGGGCCGCGGGTCGGCGCCGCCGTCGCCGCCCTGCACCGCGACCGCGGCGTGGACCTGCGGATGGGCGCGGGCATCGAGGAGGCGGTGGCCGAGGACGGCCGGGTCGCGGCCGTGCGGCTGTCGGACGGGACGACCGTGCGGGCGGGCGTCGTGGTCGTCGCCGTCGGGGCGGAGCCCGCGGTGGGGTGGCTGCGCGGGTCCGGGCTGCCGCTCGGGGACGGCGTCGAGTGCGACGAGCACTGCCGCGCGGCGCCCGGGATCTACGCGGCGGGCGACGTCGCCTCGTGGCTCAACCCGAGGTACGGGCGCCGCATGCGCGTCGAGCACCGGACCAACGCCACCGACCAGGGCGCCGCGGCGGCGCACAACCTGCTGCACGGCGACGTGAAGCCGTTCGCCCCGCTCCCCTACTTCTGGAGCGACCAGTACGACGTGAAGATCCAGGCGCACGGCGTCTTCCCGGAGGGGAGCGACGTGACGATCGAGGAGGGGGCGGTGGAGGACGGGAGGTTCGTCGCGCTGTACCGGTCCGGCGGCGCGCTCACCGGCGTCCTCGGCTGGAACCTCCCCGCCCGCGTCATGCCCTACCGGAAGCGGCTGCTGGAGCGGTGACCGCGCCGGCGGGGCACGGCGGCGGGGAGGTCCGGGGCGTCAGCCCTTCGCGGCGGCCCCGGTCCCGGCGGGCGCGGCGCTCTCGGCGGCCCGCCCGCCGACGGCACCGGGCTCCGCGCGGCGGCCCGGGATCGTCAGCGCGATCAGCGCGGAGACCAGCGCCGCGCCGCTGCCGATCAGCAGGCCGACGCGGAAGCCGTTCTCCGACGGCAGCGCGTGCCCGCCCAGGGAGACGGTCATCTCGGCCAGGACGACGCCGACGACCGCCGCCGCGACCGAGGTGCCGATGGACCGCATCAGCGTGTTGAAGCTGTTGGCCGAGGCGGTCTCCGAGTGCGGCACCGCGCCCATGATCAGCGCGGGCATGGCCCCGTAGGCGAACCCGACGCCGATGCTGATGATGCACGTGAACGCCACCACGCCCCAGGGCGAGCCCGTCATCAGCACCGAGCTGCCGTAGCCGGCGGCGATCACCAGCGCACCGGCGCAGAGGGTGACCTTGGGGCCGCGCGCGGCCGACAGCCGGGCGCCCAGCGGGGAGACCAGCATCATCATCAGGCCCGCGGGCGCCATCCACAGGCCGGCGGCCAGCATCGACTGGCCGAGCCCGTACCCGGTCGCCTCCGGGATCTGCAGCAGCTGCGGCCCGATCAGCGCCTGCGCGTACATCGCGAAGCCGATCATGACCGAGGCCAGGTTCGTCAGGAGCACCGGGCGGCGCGCGGTGACCCGCAGGTCGACGAGCGGGTCGCGGGTCCGCAGCTCCCAGGCGCCCCACAGCAGGAAGAGGACGACCGCGGCCGCGAGGAGCCCGACGGTGGTGCCGCTCGTCCAGCCCCAGTCGCCGCCCTTGGAGACGCCGAGCAGGAAGCACACCAGCCCGGCGCCGAGGCCCACCGCGCCGACGGCGTCGATGCGCCCGCCGCCCCGCGCGGGGACGTCCGGGACGAGGAACCAGATCGTCACGGCCACCAGGAGGCTCAGCGCGGCCGAGCCCCAGAAGAGCGCGCGCCAGCTCGTGTTCTCGATCACCGCGGCGGAGAGCGGCAGCCCGAAGGCGCCGCCGATGCCCATCGACGAGCTCATCAGCGCGATCGCCGACCCCAGCCGCTCGGGCGGCAGCAGGTCGCGCAGCGCGCTGATGCCGAGCGGGATCATGCCCATGCCGACGCCCTGCAGCCCCCGCCCGACGATCATCGGGACCACGGAGCCGGACACCGCGCAGACGACCGACCCGGCGATGAGCGGGATCATCAGGATCAGCAGCATCCGCCGCTTGCCGTACAGGTCGCCGAGCTTCCCCGTCACCGGCATGGCGACCGCGCTGGCGAGCAGCGTCGCGGTGACCACCCAGGCCGCGTTGGACGCGGTCGTGCCGAGCAGCCGCGGCAGCTCGCCGATGAGCGGTACGACGAGCGTCTGCATCAGCGACGCGACGATGCCGGCCACGGCCAGCACTCCGACTATTCCCCCGGAGCGCCCCCGGGCCGTGGAGTCCTCCACGTTGCACACCCCATTTCCACACGATTCAGCGTGTGCAACCTACATACGATGTGTCCTATGCACAACTTGTGCATCATGCATATCGCTGTGGTAAGCATGCTGGCGTGCGGGAACGGCGCGGCGGGCACGGATTCCCGGCGAGCGCGCAGTGAGCGAGAGAAGGACGGCGTGGACAAGCCGACGGAACGGGTCGAGTTCGAGACGATGCTGCTCACGCGGCACACCCTCACGACGGTCCGGCGCGCCGGCCAGGAGACGGGCGGCCTCGAACGCAGCGCCTACATCCTGCTCAGCCGCATCCGGCTGGAGGGGCCGATGTCCATCCGGGAACTCAGCGAGGTCTTCCGGCTCGACCAGTCGACCCTGAACCGGCAGACGTCCGCCATGCTGCGCGCCGGACTCGTGGAGCGCATCGCCGATCCCGGCGCCGGGATCGCGCGCAAGTTCCGCATCACCGACGAGGGCGCCCGCCGGCTCGACGACGAGCGCGACCGGATCGTCCGGGGCCTGGAGAAGGTGCTGCACGACTGGACGGCCGAGGAGGTCGAGGCGTTCGCCGGGTACCTCGAACGCTTCAACACCGACATCGAGCGCCTGTCCGGACGGACCTGGCCCCGCCCCTGACCCGTCCCCCGGGCACGCCGGAGGCCGGTGCGGCCGCCGCGCCGACGGTCGCACCGGCCCCGGTGCCCCGCTCCCGGAGGGGCCGCCGGGAGCGGACGGACATCAGTCGATCTTCGCCTGGGCCTTCCGGACGGTCACCGGCTCGGCGAGCCGCTGCTCGTCGCAGATCCGCTGCATCCGCTCGATCGTCTCGTCCAGCCCCGCCCCCAGCCGCTCGCCGGGGGTGAAGGCCGCCGGGAGCTTCCGCATCCCGTTGATGACGCCGATCGTGTCGTAGTGCACCGCGCCCTCGGGGTCGCACCGGTAGTCGGGCATCCGGTCGAGCACCTGGACCAGCATCCGCTTGAACACCGTGCGCGCGACGTTCGAGCCGATGCACCGGTGGATGCCGATCCCGAAGCTGCTGTGCCGGTTGTTCTTGCGGGAGAGGTCGATCGTGTTCGGCTCCGGGAACACCGCGGCGTCCCGGTTCGCCATGGCCCACGACAGCCAGAGCCGCTCGCCCTCCTTGAAGGAGGTTCCGGCGATCTCGCAGTCGGCGGAGATCGTGCGCCCGTCGCCCGGCGCGGGCGTGTAGTAGCGCAGGAACTCCTCGGTCGCCGAGTTGAGCAGCGTGTCGCGCTCGCGGCTGAGCCGCGCGCGCTCCTCCGGGTTCTCCGAGAGCCACTCCAGCGCGTGCGCGGTGAGCGCGGTCGTCGTGTCGAACCCCCCGCCGATGATCAGCCCGAGCGCCCCGACCTGGTCCTCGAACGGCGGGGCTTCCCCGTCGATCTCGATGCGGGCGATCTCGTCGATCAGCCCCGGCCGCGGATTCTGCTGGATCTCGAAGAACTGGCCGACGAGATGGCGCCCCATCTCCTTGTGCATCTCGGCGACCCGCTCCGCCTCCGGCGTGTTCGGCCGCGTGTAGACGGCGGCGTGCACCGGCTCGTTGTAGACGACCCAGTCCTTCATCGGGATGCCCATCATCCCCAGCGTGAGGACCGCCGGGACGACGTTGGCGAGGTCGTCGACGAAGTCGATGCGGCCGCTCTCGATCCGCTCGTCGAGGCAGGCCCGCACCAGCTCGTCGATCACCGGGATCCACCGGTTGATCGCGGCCGGGGACAGGTACGGGTTCAGCGCCTGCCGGTAGTACCGCTGCGCGGGCGGGTCCATCTCCAGGAAGCCGCCGGTGCTGCCCCTCCCCCGTTCGGGCGGCGGGATGGAGATGCCCTGGTAGCCGCGCCGCTCGCCCTTGATGTCGTGGTCGTTCGACACGCGGTCGGCCGACCGGGCGAGTTCGAACACCTCGCGGTTGCCCGCGGCGACCCAGTGGCCCCCGTAGGTCTCCGTCCAGGCGATCGGGCACTTCTCGTGCATTTCCTCGGTGATCGCCTCGAACCGCCCGCGGTACTCCGGCGCGTGCCGGTCGAAATGGTACCGGTTCTGTTTACGGTCGTCGCCCGTGACGACGTCATCCGCACCCATATTGCCCTTCTCCAAAGTCACTCGAGGTCGGGGTCATCGCGGTGGGAGCCGGACACGGCGCCGTCAGTCGACGGAGATCGCACGCTCGGGGCACGAGTTGACGGCCTCGATGACCTGCGCCTCCTGGTCCGCCGGCACGTCCTCCCGCACGACGCACGAATGGCCGTCGACGTCGCGGAGTTCGAAGATCTCCGGGGCGATCATCGCGCAGAGCGTGTGGCCCTGGCACCGTTCCGAATCGACGCGCACCTTCACGCTCTTTCCTCCTGCCTTTCGTCCGGCCGTCGCTTATCAGACGTGGTAGTCGTGCCACTTCAGGTAGCCGCCCGCGTCCACCCGCATCTGCATCCCGGTCACGAACTTGGACTCGTCCGAGGCGAGGAACAGGACCGTGTCGCTGATGTCGCCCGGCTCCACGTAGGAGACGGGGAACGCCTGCTGCACCGCGAACGCCGGCTCGGCGTCCGCGCGGGTCGGGTTCTCCAGGTCGGGGCGGAACGAGCGGTACATCGGTTCGCTCTGCAGCATCGGCGTGTTGCAGTTCGTCGGATGGATCACGTTGATGCGGATCTTGTGCGGCGCGAGGTTGCGCGCCAGCTCGTGCGCGTACTCCGACAGCGCCCGCTTCGTGAACGCGTAGCCCGCCCCGCCGGGGTTCGACCCGGGCGTCTGGACGATGCCGTGGTTCATCATCGCCGCCGCCGACCCGGTCGCGATGATCGACGCGCCCTCGCCGAGGTGCGGCAGCGCCACCTGGATCGCGTTGATCGTGCCGACCAGGTTCACGTTGACGACGTCCGTCCACGCCTGCAGCGGCGGGTTCCCGTGCAGCGGCGCGATGCCGGCCTGGGCGACGACGACGTCGAGCCGGCCCAGCTCGCGCACGCCCCGCTCCACCGCGTCCGCGAGCTGCGCGGCGTCCCGCACGTCCGCCTGCACCGCGACGGCGCGGCGGCCCGCGGCCTCGATCAGCCGCACCGTCTCCTTGAGGTCGTCCGGTCCGGCCAGCTTGTAGCCGACCGTCTCGATGTCCCGGCAGATGTCGACCGCGATGACGTCGGCGCCCTCTTCGGCCAGCCGGACGGCGTGGCTGCGTCCCTGCCCGCGCGCCGCGCCCGTGACGAACGCGACCTTCCCCTCGACACGTCCCATTGGTGTCGTCCCTTTCCTGCTCTGCCGCCCGTTCCGTCAACCGGCGGTGGAAGTTCCCGTCCGCTCGCCCGCGGCGGCGTCCAGCGCTCCGGCCAGCGCGTCCAGCCCCCCGCCCAGCGCGCCGAGATCCGCGCCGTGCCCGGCGGAGACCCGCCGGACGACGTCCATGTCCTTGCCGAGGAACCCGCCCACCGCCGCCGCGAACCGCGCGACCGACCCGCGGGCCGCGACGCCGGTGAGCGCCCGGCTCGACGCGCTGCCGTGCCCGAGCGCCTCGAGCAGCACGGACTCCTCGACGCCGAACGCCGCGCCGAGCCGGACCGCCTCGGCCAGCAGCCCGATCTGCGCGGCGAACAGCGCGTTGTTGAGCAGCTTCACCCGCTGGCCCGCGCCCAGCGCCCCGACGTGCAGGACCGGGTCGCCGTAGCAGCGCAGCGCGGGCCGGACCCGCGCCACGGCGTCGTCGCCGCCGCCCGCGAACACCGCGAGCCGCCCGGCCGCGATGTCGTGCGGGCCGCCGCTGACCGGCGCGTCCACGACCCGGACGCCGCGCGCGGCGGCGCGCCGGGCGACGGCCGCGGCCGTGTCCGGATCGCCGGTGGTGTGCAGGACGACGACCGATCCGCGCGGCATCCGGTCCGTCAGCGGCCCGCCGACGCACACTTCCCTGACCTGGTCGTCGTCGAAGACGCACACCAGGACGGCGGCCGCGCCCTCCCCGGCGGAGGCGGCGTCGGCGACGGGCTCGGCGCCCTCCGCGGCGAGCGCCGCGCGCGCCTCGGCCGTCCGGCCCAGCACGCGGACCTCGTGGCCGGCCCGGACGAGGCGGCCCACCATCGGGCGGCCCATCCGGCCGGCTCCGACGAATCCGAGGCGCATCGGCCGCTCCTGTTCGCGCGTGGTCGCCGCACGGGACGCGGCACGGCGGCCGGTCCGGACGACGTCGATCCCCGGCGGGGGTCTCAGGTGACCGCGACACTAGCCAGGCTCAACGGTTTGAGCAATAGGTCACCCTGATGAACAGTGATTCAAAGTCCTGACCCGGCTTGCATGAACGCCTCCCGGCGGCACGGTCCACAACCGGCACGGAAACCGCGTTGCTGCTGGTCAGGGCACATTCTCGATCGCTACGAAAAGCGTTGGGCCACCGCCCCTCCGGGGTCGCCGGAAGGCACTGCGAGCGACCTCCGAGCACCCCGGCGGTGCCGTCCGGCACTGTTGACGGCCCGTCGGACGACTGCTTTCCTTCGCCGTGAGCGACCGCCCGCCCCAAGGCCCGCCTCCGACCCACCACAAGCCCGCACCCGCCAGCCGCACGCCCCCGGACGAGCGGCCACCGGACGAGCGGCCACCGGGCGACGGACAGCGGGCGAGGGCCACCGGACGAGCGGCCGCCGGGCGAGGGCCACCGGACGAGCGGCCACCGGGCGACGGACGGGCGGCGGGCTACGGACGGCGGGCTACGGACGGCGGACGGCGGGCACGGACGACGGGCACGGACGACGGACGACGGGCACGGACGACGGACGACGGACAGCGGGCTACGGACTAGGGACCGCGGACGACGGACCCCGGGCAGCGGACCGCGGGCGGCGGGCGACAGACCGCGGACCGCGGACCGCGGGCGGGGGGCGGCGGACCGCGGGCGACGGGCGACGGGCAACGGACGACGAGCGACAGGCGACGAGCGATGAGCACCGGGCGACAGGCGATGGGCGACAACCCGAGTCTGCAGTCGCAGCCCCCGTTCGTCCGAACGGACGGCGGCGCTCAGCAGGAGGCACGCACGCCAGCGGCCTCACGGCCAGCGCCGGGGAGCCGCCCTCGCACCACGTACGAGAGAACGCCCGTCCGAGACACCACCGCACGTAAGAAACACCGTCCGACGCACCGCTCGAAACACCACCGGCTCGAAAAACCACCATCCAAAACACCACCACCCCGGCAGAAGACCGCCACCCAAAACACGACCACCCGAACAGCGCCACCCGAAACGCGGCCACCCGAAACGCGGCCACCCGAGACACCACGATCCGAGACACCGCCGCCCGAAAACGCCGTCCGAGACACCACCACCCAGACACCACCACCCGAAGCACTACCGCCCGAAAGACCACCGCCCGAAAGACCACCGCCCGAGAGAACGTCGTCTGAGAGAACGTCGTTTGAGGAGGAGCGCCGATGAGCGGACCGTCAGTGACCCCACCGCCCGGGACATCGTCCGGGAGCGCGCCCGCGGCGAAGGCGCGCGTCGGCTTCGTCGGGCTGGGCAGCCAGGGCGCGCCCATGGCCCGCCGGATCGTCGAGGCCGGGCATCCGACCACGCTGTGGGCGCGCCGCCCGGACTCCCTCGCCCCGTTCGCGGACACCGCCGCGGCGACCGCCGCCTCCCCCGCGGCGATGGCGGCCGACTGCGACGTCGCCTGCGTCTGCGTGGTCGACGACGCGGGCGTCGAGGAGGTCGTCGCCGGTGCGGACGGGATCCTGGCCGGGCTCGCCGAAGGCGGGGTGATCGTCGTGCACAGCACGGTGCATCCCGACACCTGCCGGCGCCTCGCCGACCTCGCCGCCGCTCGGCGCGTCGCCGTGGTGGACGCGCCGGTCAGCGGGGGCGGGCCCGCGGCGGCCGAGGGGCGGCTGCTGGTGATGGCGGGGGGCGACGACGACGCCGTCGAGCGGTGCCGCCCGGTGTTCGCGACGTACGCCGACCCGATCGTCCACCTCGGCCCGCTCGGGTCCGGGCAGCTCACCAAGCTGCTGAACAACGTGCTGTTCACCGCGAACCTCGCGACCGCCGCGGGCGCGCTCTCGCTGGGGCGGTCGCTGGGCGTCGACCCGGCCCGCCTCGCGGAGGTCGTCGCGCACGGCAGCGGGGCCAGCTTCGCACTGGAACGGGTCGCGGCGGCGGGCGGCACGCTCGACCCGCTGGCGGCCCGCGCGGGCGCGCTGCTGCAGAAGGACGCGCGGCTGCTGGCGGCCGTCGCGGAGGCGGCGGACGTTCCCGCGGGCCCGGCCCTGCGGGCGGCGGACGACGCGCTCGACCTGATGGACCACCGCAGGTGAGCACCCTCCCGGGTGCCCTTCGGCCGTCCGCCGGGGCCTGGTCGCCGGCGTCTGCGCGGGCGCGTTCGCCCACGGCCAAGCGCGCGGTCCACGCCGCCGGGGCGCGTGGCGTCCCTGTGCACCGGCGCGTTCGCGCTCGCCGCCGCCGGCCTGGATCTTCTCCGAGACGGTCCGCACGAGGGGGTTGACGTTGACGCGAGTCCGGTATTGACCATCTCTGCTGGCGAGATTAACGTTCTCGCTAGCAGAGAGCGAGGTGCCGCACATGCCGGAGACGCCGCAGGACGGACCGGGCGTCCCGCCCGCGGACGGGCGGGACGAGCGAGCCCGGTACCGGGTCGTCCAGTGGGCCACCGGGAACATCGGCACGCGGGCGCTGCGGGCGGTGATCGAGCATCCGACCCTGTCCCTGGCCGGAGCGTACGTGCACTCCCCGGCCAAGGCGGGGAAGGACGCCGGGGAGCTGTGCGGCGCCGGCCCGACCGGCGTCACCGCCACCCGCGACGTCGGCGAGGTCCTGGCCCTGCGCCCCGACTGCGTCCTCTACATGCCGGCCGCCTGCGACATCGACACCGTCTGCCGGCTGCTGGAGGCGGGCGCGAACATCGTCACGACGCGCGGCGAGTTCCACCGCCCGGACGGCATGGACCCCGATGTCCGCAAGCGGGTCGAGGCGGCGTGCGAGCGGGGCGGCGCCTCGATCCACAGCACCGGCAGCAGCCCCGGGTTCATCACCGAGGCCGTGCCGCTGGTGCTCACGTCGATCCAGCGGCGGCTCGACCGGCTCACGATCAGCGAGTTCGCCGACCTCTCCCGGCGCGACTCCCCCGGGCTGCTGTTCGACGTGATGGGCTTCGGCCGCCCGCCCGCCGACCTGGACGAGCGCCGCCTGAACCACGGCCGCGTCAGCTTCGGCCCGTCCCTGGCGCTCCTCGCCGACGCGCTCGGGCTGCCGCTGGACTCGATCGAGGCGTCCGGCGAGGTCGCGACCGCGCCGCGCACGGTCCGCATCGCCGCGGGCGAGATCGCGGCCGGGACCGTCGCCGCGCAGCGCATCACGGTCTCCGGCATCCGCGGCGGGCGCGCCCTGCTGCGCTTCCGCGCGACCTGGTACTGCACCGCCGAACTCGACGCGGACTGGGACGTCCGCGCCACCGGCTGGCACGTCGCGGTGGAGGGCGACGCGCCGCTGGACGTCGACCTGCGGTTCCCCGTCCCCCTCGACCGGATGGCCGCGACCACCCCCGGCTACACCGCCCACCGCGCGGTCAACGCGGTCCCGTTCGTCTGCGCCGCCGAGCCCGGCATCCGCACCACCGCCGACCTGCCGCAGATCGTCGCCGCGCTCGGCTGAGCGCGTCCGTCCCCCGTCCGGCCAGCGAGCACGAGGAGCGAGCCGTTGAGCGTCACCGACGCGAACCCGTCCCTTTTCGACCGGGGTCTGGCGACCCGCCGGGAGGTGCTCGGCGCCGAGCACGTGGAGCGCTCCATGGACGGGGCGAGCGAGTTCTCCCGGCCCGTCCAGGAACTGGTCACCGAGTTCTGCTGGGGCGCGGTGTGGACCCGCGACAGCCTCGACCGGCGCACCCGCAGCCTCATCAACCTCGGGACGCTGACGGCGCTGGGCCGCGACCACGAACTCGCCGTGCACGTCCGCGCGGCGGTCACCAACGGCTGCACGGTCGCCGAGATCCGCGAGGCGCTGCTCCAGACGACGGTGTACTGCGGCGTCCCGGCGGCGACGAACGCGTTCCGCATCGCCGAGCGGGTGCTCCGGGAACTGGGCGAACTCCCGGACGGGCCCGCCGGCGCGGGGACGGCGGAGCGATGAGCGGGCGCGCGCCGATCCGGACGGTCGGGTTCGTCGGCCTCGGCAACATGGGGCGGCCGATGTCCCGGCGCCTGGCGGAGGCCGGGCTGCGGGTCCGGGCCCACGACCCCGTGCCGCCCGGCGGGGACCTCCCGGACGGCCTCGTGCTCGCGGCGTCGCCCGCCGACGCGGCGCGCGGCGCCGACGCCGTCGTGCTCATGCTGCCGAACAGCGACATCGTCGAGGGCGTCGCGGACGGCCTGCTCGACACGCTCGCACCCGGCGCGGCGCTGGTCGACATGGGGTCGAGCCGTCCCCTGTCCACGCAGAAGCTCGCGGCCCGCGCGGCCGAGCGCGGCATCGGGTTCGTGGACGCCCCCGTGTCCGGCGGGGTGAAGGGCGCCGAGGGCGGGACGCTCACCGTCATGGCCGGGGGCGCCGCCGCCGACGTCGCACGCGTCCGCCCGGTCCTGGACGTGCTGGGCCGCGCCGTCGTCCACGCCGGGGACGTCGGGGCCGGGCACGCGCTGAAGGCGTTCAACAACCTGCTGTCGGCCTCCCACCTGCTGGCGACCGCCGAGATCATGCGGGCGGGCGGCCGCTTCGGGCTGGACCCGGCGGTCATGATCGAGGCGATCAACGCGTCGAGCGGCCGCTGCGCCTCCACCGAGGTCAAGTGGCCGGAGTTCGTGCTCACCGACCGCTACGACTCCGGGTTCGGGCTGTCGCTGATGCTCAAGGACATGCGGATCGCGGCCGAGCTGGCGGAGGCGCAGGGCGAGCCGCTGGCGTTCGGGCGGGCCGCCGTGGACCTGTGGGCGGCGGCCGCCGAGGACCTCGGCCCGGACGCCGACCAGACCGACATCGCCCGGTGGCGGGGCCGCGGCTGACCGCCGGGCCGACACGGCGGGCGTCCGCGGGCGGGACCGCACCACCGGGACGGCGCGACCGGGATCCCACGATCGGGATCGCACGATAACGTCGGGGCCGTGCGGCTTCATGTGGGATGCGCGATGTGGAACCTCGCCCCGTGGCAGGGGCGCTACGTGCCCCGCTCGCTGCCCGCCGACGAGCGCCTGCGCGCGTACGCGTCGTGGTGCAACGCGGTCGAGGGCAACACGACGTTCTACGCGACCCCGTCGCGGGACGCGGTCGAGTCGTGGGCGCGGCAGACGTCCCCCGACTTCCGGTTCGTGGTGAAGCTGCCCAAACCCGTCACCCACGGGAGCCGCCTGGCGGGCGCCGACGACGAGCTGCGCGCGTTCCTGCACGCGATCGAACCGCTCGGGCCGCGCGCCCACGCGCTGTGGGTGCAGCTCCCCGGCTCGTTCGGGCCCGGCGACGTCGGGACGCTCGTCCGGTTCCTGCGGCGGCTGCCCTCCTCGCACCGGTACGCGGTCGAGGTGCGGCACCGCGCGTTCTTCGAGGAGCCCCGGGCGGCGGCCCTCCTGGAGCGCGCGCTCGCCGAGACGGGCGCCGAATGGGTCCCGTTCGACACCACCACGCTGTTCCGGAGCCCGCCGACCAGCGACGCCGAACGGGACGCGTGGCTGAAGAAGCCGCGGATGCCCCGGCGCACCGCGGCGCTCACCGGGCGCCCGATCGTCCGCTACCTCGGCCGCGACGACGCCGACCGCACCGTCGAGGGCTGGCAGGGCTGGGTCGCGGCGGTCGCCGACTGGCTCCGCGAGGGCCGCACGCCGACCGTGTTCGTCCACACGCCGGACAACGCCGAGGCGCCCGAACTCGCCCGCCGCTTCCACGACGACGTGCGGGCGCGGGTGCCCGAGCTCGAGCCGCTGCCGGAACCGGAGCCCGTCGGGCCGCCGACCCTCTTCTGAGCCGCCGGTCAGCCGCGGGCGCGCGCGAGGGAGTCGGCGATCTCCTTGTCGGCGACCTCCCGGTCCTGCCAGCCGCGGACGTCGGAGCTCTTGCCCGGTTCGAGGCTCTTGTAGATGTCGAAGAAGTGGCCGATCTCGTCGAGGGTGTGCGCGTGCACGTCCCGCAGGTCGCGGATGCCCTCGTAGCGGACGTCCCGGGCCGGGACGCCGAGAATCTTCGCGTCCGGCCCCTTCTCGTCCAGCATCCAGAAGACGCCGATGCTGCGGACGGTCACCTGGCAGCCGGGGAAGGTCGGCTCCTCCAGCAGCACCATGATGTCGAGGGGGTCGCCGTCCTTCGCCACCGTGCCGGGGATGTAGCCGTAGTCCACCGGGTACTGCGTGGAGGTGAACAGCATGCGGTCCAACCGGATCCGCCCGAGCCGGTGATCCATCTCGTACTTGTTCCGCGACCCCCGCGGAATCTCGACGATCATCTCGGTCTCCATCGGTTCCCCCCTCGCGACGCGCGTCCCTCTCCGGGAGTTCGCCGCTGAGAACGTCCCGAAACCGGTTCGGTCACGCCGATCCGCCGGTGAACGCGGCGGCCGTCCGGGCGGCGAGACCGCGCAGCCAGACGTGCGCGGCGTCGTGCGTGTGCACGGGGTGCCACCACAGCGCCTCCTGGACGGGCACCGCCTCGAACGGGCACGGCAGCGCGCGGACGGCGGCGACCGGCGCGAGGAGCTCGGCGAGCCGGCGCTGGATCAGCGCGAGCCGGCGGGTCCCCGCAACGAGCGACGGCATCAGCTGGAAGCTCTGCACCGACACCTCCACCCGCGGTTCCAGGCCGAGCATGCCGAGCTGCCGCGCCGCCGGCGCGTCGTGGGGGCGCTGGTACACGACCCACGGCAGGCGCGCGAGGTCGTCCAGGGTCAGCTCGTCGCCGATCTCGGGATGGTCGGCGGCGACGAGGCACACCCACTCGTCCCGGTACAGCTCGACGGTGGGGAAACCGCTGATCACGCCGTGCGGCATGAGCACGCCGTCCACCGCGCTGAGCAGCGCGTCGGTGTTGTCGCCGATCTCCGGGCCGACCTGCCGGAACGTCAGCCGCACCCCGGGCGCCGCGGCGTGCACGGCGCGCGCCAGCGCGGCGCCGAACACCGCCACCGCGTAGTCGGACGCCATGATCGTGAACTCCCGGCGCTCGGACGCGGGATCGAACTCGGCGCGGCTGGTGAACAGCCGCTCCAGCAGCACGCACGCGTTGGCCGCGGGCGCCTCCAGGGCCGCGCCGAGCGGCGTCGGGTCGTAGCCGTTGCCGTTCCGGACCAGCAGCTCGTCGCCGAAGTGGCGGCGCAGCCGGGCGAGCGCGGCGCTGGTCGCGGGCTGGCTCAGCCCGATGCGCCGCCCCGCCCGGGTGACGTTGCGCTCCTCCAGGAGGGCGCGCAGCGCCACCAGCAGATTCAGGTCGAGGCTGGCCAGGTTCACGGCGGGACGCCTCCATTCACTCCATGGATGCCGGGCATCTGGGGAATCGATTTCCCAGATCTCCCCTGGTGCTCCAAGGTTAATGGCATCGCTAGGAGGGACGCCGTGGAAAGCACACTCGCCGAAAAGTGGCCCGCCGGCCGGTTCGCGGTCGGCTCGTTCTCCGCCGGGGACGGCCCCGTGTTCCCGGGGCTGGTCACCGGCGACCGGGTCGTCGACCTGCGCACCGTCCCCGGGCTCGCCGCCCACGGGACCGTCCGGGACCTGCTGGACCGCTGGGACGACGCGCTGCCGCTGCTGCGCGCCGCCGACGGCGACCGCCTGCCGCTGGACGGCCTGCGCGTCCACGCGCCCGTCGAACCCCGGCAGATCGTCCAGTCGGGCGCGAACTACCGCACGCACGTCATCGACCTCGCCGTCGCGCACGAACCGGAGGGCGGGCGCCCCGCTGAGCGGGTCCGCGCCGAGACCGCCGCGATGATGGACCGGCGCGCCGCCGAGGACGAGCCGTACGCGTTCATCGGCCTGCCGTCGTCCGTCACCGGCCCCTACGACGACGTGGTGATCCCGTCCTGGTGCGCCGAACCCGACTGGGAACTCGAACTCGCCGCCGTCATCGGCCGCCCCGCCTACCGGGTCCCCGCGTCCGAGGCGCTCGCGCACGTCGCCGGGTACACGATCGCGAACGACGTGACGGCCCGCGAGCTCGTCTTCCGCCGCGACATGCCCGAGATCGGCACCGACTGGCTCCGCGCGAAGAACGCCCCGACGTTCACGCCCCTCGGCCCGTACCTCGTCCCCGCCGAGTTCGTCGACCCCGCCGACCTCCGGGTGACGCTCCGCCTGAACGGCGACGTCATGCAGGACGAGTCGACCGCCGACATGATCTTCGATGTGGCCCGGCTGGTGGCGCACGCGTCCGAGACCGCCCGGCTGCTGCCCGGCGACCTCGTCCTCACCGGCAGCCCCGCCGGGAACGGCAAGCACTGGGGCCGGCTGCTGCGCCCCGGAGACGTCATGGAAGGGACGATCACCGGGCTGGGCGCCCAGCGCAACCGCTGCGTCGCCGAGGAGGCGTGATGCTCGACCGCACCGACCCCGAGGGCGCCATCGCCGCGGCCGCCGCCGCCTGCTCCAACTGGGGACGCTGGGGCGACGACGACGTGCTCGGCACCGTCAACTTCATCGACGAGGCCAAGCGCCGCGAAGGCGCCGCGCTCGTCCGCCGCGGCGCGTCGTTCTCCCTCTCCCAGCGGTTCGACATGAACGGCCCGCAGAAGGGCTGGCGGCGCCGCACCAACCCGGTGCACACCATGCTCGACACCGGCACCGACGCCGCCCTCGGCAACCAGGGCTTCCCGCACGGGATCGGCGGCGCCGACGACGTCGTGTCGATGCCGCTGCAGTGCTCCACCCAGTGGGACGGACTCGGCCACATCTTCGACCACGGCCGCGCCTGGAACGGCCGCCCCGCCGAGAAGGTCGTCACCTCCGAAGGCGACCTGGTCACCGGCATCGAGCACATGGCCGCGCCCGTCGCCGGACGCGGCGTCCTGCTCGACGTCGGCCGCGTCGTCGGCGGCGGCGAGCTCCCCGACGGCTTCGCCATCACCGAGGAGCATCTCCGCGCCACGATCGACGCGCACGGCGTCGCCGTCGGGCGCGGCGACATCGTCTGCGTCCGCACCGGCCACCTCGCCCGCGCGCGCCGCGACGGCTGGGGCGACTACGCGGGCGGCCCCGCGCCCGGGCTGTCGTTCACCACCGCGTCCTGGCTGCACCGGACCGAGATCGCCGCGATCGCCACCGACACCTGGGGCTTCGAGGTGCGCCCCAACGAATTCGACGACGCGTTCCAGCCGCTGCACCAGGTCGCCATCCCCAACATGGGCCTCCTCATCGGCGAACTCTGGGACCTCGACGCGCTCGCCGCCGACTGCGCGTCCGACGGCGTCCACGAGTTCTGGCTCACCGCCGGGCCCATCCCCGTCACCGGCGCCGTCGGCGCCCCCGTCAACCCGATCGCGGTCAAATGAACATCGACGTCCATGCCCACGTCCTCCTTCCCGCCGTCGACGCGGCGGTCGCCGACCGGCCCGGCCACGCCGAGCACCGGGCCCTGGACGCCCGCCGCAACGGCCCCGCGTCCCTGCGGGCGAGCGGCGCCATGATCGGCGAACGCCTCCACCGCCTCACCCGGGTCGACGCGCGCCTCGCGGACATGGACGCCGCCGGCGTCGACGTCCAGATCGTCAGCCCGTCCCCGTCCCACTACCACTACTGGGCCGACCGCGACCTCGCCCGCGAGGTCTACCGCCTCGCCAACGAGGGCACCGCCGCGCACTGCGCCGCCTCCGACCGCCTCCACGGCCTCGGCCTCGTCCCCCTGCAGCACCCGGACCTGGCCGTCGAAGCCCTCGACCACGCGGCGGCGCTCGGCCTCAGAGGCGTCGAAATCTCCTCGCACGCCCCGGGCCGCGAACTCTCCGACCCCGCGCTCGCACCGTTCTGGTCCCGCGCCGAAGCGCACGGCGCCGTCGTCTTCGTCCACCCCTTCGGCTGCACCCTCGACGAACGCCTCGACCGCTTCTACCTGTCGAACATCGTCGGGCAACCCGTCGAGAACGCCGTCGCCCTCTCGCACCTGGTCTTCTCCGGCGTCCTCGACCGCCACCCCGCGCTGAAGATCCTCGCCGCCCACGGCGGCGGCTACCTGCCCGCCTACCTGGGCCGCGCCGACCACGGCCACGCGGTGCGCCCCGAGGCCCGCGAGTGCGCCGACCCGCCGAGCACCTACCTGCGCCGCATGTGGTTCGACTCCCTGGTCTACGAACCGTCCGCGCTGCGCGCCCTCATCGACGCCGTCGGCGCCTCCCAGGTCGTCATGGGCTCCGACCACCCGTTCGACATGGGCGTCGACGACCCCGTGGCCCGGATCCGCGCCGCCCTCCCCGCGGGCCCCGCCCGCGACGCCGTCCTGCGCGCCAACGCCACCGCCCTCTTCGCCCTCCCCACCTG